>NZ_FZLB01000040.1:0-19929 GCF_900196775.1 Helicobacter bizzozeronii | reverse complement strand
CCCAAACACCGCCCATAGTTGCCCCCACCCCCTCCAAAGAGCCTACTCCCCAAACCCCGCAGTCCTTTATCAAAGACTATAACAAGCGCAAAGAGATTTTTCAAGAGGCTTTAAAACTTTTCCGCCACAAGCAACATGAGCAAGCGGGCATGCGTTTTGAGTGGTTGGGCGAGATCAAATATAGACCGGCTTATAGCTATTACATGGCTGGGGAATGCGCCTATGAACAAAAGCACTACACCCAAGCAATTAGCTTTTACAAGCATAGCGCGCTCATCAAGGATAAAACCACCTACATGCCCATTTTGCTTTGGCACACCGCTTGGTCTTTTGGGTTTTTAAAGGATCAGGCTAATTTTGAGCGATTCATGCGCTCTTTAAGCCAACTCTACCCCCAAAGCGAGCAAGGCAAAAAAGCCACTGAGATTTTGCAAAAAAGACAAAAAACAGAGTCCAAACACTAGGTTTATGCTACAATAGCCCACCTAAAAAGAAAGGATACCCATGCAAGAACAAGCACAAGTTGCCATCATTGAATACCAAGTTCGCGATCAAGCCACCCAAGAGATTTTAGATTCCAATGTGGGGCAAAAGCCCCTAGAGTTTTTGATGGGTGCTGGGCAAGTGATTGTGGGGATTGAGAAGGCGGTTTTGCATGCCAAAGTGGGCGAGAGCTTTAGTGTTACCATCCCCCCCCATGAGGCCTATGGCGAATACCGCACCGATTACCTCCAAGAGGTCCCCAGAGATCAGTTTGAGGGGATTGAGTTAGAACGGGGCATGACCCTCTTTGGGCATGGCGAAAATAACCAGAGCGTGCAGGTGAGCGTGAAAGATTTTAGCGATAAAATGGTGATGTTGGATTATAACCACCCCTTAGCAGGCAAAGAACTGGTTTTTGATCTCAAAGTGCTAGGTTTTAGAGAAGCCTCTAAGCAAGAGGTGCTACACACGCACAGCGGAGGTGCTAAAAAATGTTGTGGGGGCGGGTGTGGGTGCTCACACTAGAGCGCGCCTAGTTTTTCTAGCAAGCTAGCCTCATCTAGGATTTCAATCCCTAGCTTATGCGCCTTTTCTAGCTTGCTCCCGGGGTTTTCCCCGCAAATTAGATAATCTGTTGTTTGGCTCACCCCTGTTTGGATATGCGCCCCGAGTTGCTCTAGGCGGCTAGCCACTTGTGCTCTAGGCTGGCTTAAAGTGCCCGTGATCACGACATTTTTGCCACTTAAAAAAGAAGCCGTGGTTAGCGCAACTTTAGGGGCTTGGGGCTGGATACGCTCTAAGAGTTCTTGGATCAAAGAAGCATTTTGGCGGGCAAAATCCACAAACGAGGTTGCCATTTGACTCCCAAAACCCTCGAGTGCTTGGATTTGCTCCACACCTTGTAAAAAAACCTCTAATCCAAAAGTTTGGGCTAATTTTTGGCTGGCTGCCTTGCCGATATGCTCGATTCCTAGCGCATTGATCAAACGCCACAGCGGGGCGTGCTTGGTGTTGGCAATGCCCTCTATGAGATTTTGGGCCTTTTTGTGTTTCCAGCCGGGCAGGGCTAGCAAATCTTCTAATTTGAGATCGTAAAGGCTGGCGATGTTGGGGAGTAAGCCCTTTTGGTAGAGCTGATCGATGCTTTTTTGTGCCAAGCCCTCTATCTCTAAGCCTTCTTTAGAGGCAAAATAAACAAGGCTTTTTTTAATCCGTGCCGGGCAAGCAGCGTGCGTGCAGATCAAAAAAGGTTCTTGGCTAATCAATTCATTTTGGCATTCTGGGCAATGCGTGGGGGGGGTGATGGGGGTTTGTGTGCCATCACGCAAGTGGGTTAAGGGCTTAATGATCTTGGGGATCACATCTCCGCTCCTAATCACCACCACGACATCATTTAAGCAAATGCCCTTTTTTTGCACTTCGGTATAATTGTGCAAAGTGGCCCTAGAAATGGTCGCGCCCTCCAACTCTATAGGCTCTAAGAGCGCTACGGGCGTTACCACCCCGCTACGCCCCACTTGTGGCAATACCCCCAATAAGCGGGTGTGTTTCTCTAGGGCGGGGAACTTGTAGGCGATTGCAAAGCGGGGGGCTTTGATCGTCCAGCCCAATTCTTCTTGTAAGCCCCAATCATCAATCACAATCACCATCCCATCCATCTCAAAGGGGGCTTGGGCGCGCTTGGCTAATAACTGATTATAGGCTTGTTGGATTTGCCCCACATTTTGACAAGCGACAAATTCCAAATCCAAAAAGCCCCAGCTAAGAACTTGATCCATCATTGCCTTAAAACTGGGGTTGCTAAAATCAGCATGCCCTAATCCCCAAGGTAAAAAGCTGAGTTTGCGTTTAGCCGCAATGCTGGAGTCTAATTGGCGTAAGCTCCCCACAGCGGCGTTCCTGGCGTTAGCAAATAGGGGCTCTTGTTGTTCTAGGCGTTGCTTGTTGAGGGCAAAAAAATCGCTCTTTTTGAGCACCACCTCCCCACGAATCTCGATAGGTTTTGTGTAGGGGATGTTAAGTGGGATTGAGCGGATCGTTTTAGCATTGTGGGTTACAAGCTCGCCCTCTGTGCCATTGCCACGCATGGTAGCGCTCTGTAATTGCCCATTTTCATAGTAGAGATTAAGCGATGCGCCATCTAGTTTGGGCGAACAAGTGAAGGTGGCGTTGGGGTGGTCTTTGAAAATGCGATTAAGCCATGTTTGCAATTCCATTTGGTTAAAGACATTATCCAAACTCCACATACGCACCAAATGGGCTTTTTTAGGCAAAGAATCCAAGATGACCCCGCCCACGCGCTGGGTGGGCGAGTGGGGTAAAATCTCTTGGGGGTGCTGGGCTTCATACTCTAAGGCTTGGCGGTAACACGCATCATATTTAGCATCGCTCACCAATGGATCGGCTAAGACATAATAATGGTGTGCCCACTTGACCAGCTGGGAAACCAAGAGCTGGTAGTCCTTAAAAGTTTGTATCATTTGCTAGCTCTTGCTATAATGGTGTTAATTTAGGGTAAATTTTATCTCTTTTTAGGTTAAAATAGCTTGAGCGACTATATCGCCTAAAGGATAGTTTTGATTAGCGACATTGATAGCACCATTTCTTTGCACCTCAACAATGAAGCACAATTCCTGTGTTTCACACTGACTAGCGATGAAAACAACGATGCCGAATTGTATGGCATTAATATTTTTAAAATCCGCGAGATCATCCATTATGATGGCGATGTAACTGAAACGGTGGGGGGCAATGAGGGCATGATGTTGGGATTTTTGACTATTCGGGGCGAATCCGTGCCCTTAATTGATATGGGGCGTTGGCTCTACTACGATGCGCGCATGCCTAATCGGGATTTGAGCGCCTCTTCTGTGCAGAGTGATAAAAACTTGGTCATTGTGTGCGAGTTTTCAGGCTATGTGGTGGGCTTGAAGATTTTTGCAATCAAGCGGATCGTGCATAAGAGTTGGGGGGAAATCAGCGTGGGGGACAAACAGGGTTTTGATGCAGGCGGGAAGGTGAGCGCGATCACGCGTTTTGAGCAAGGACGGGTGATTCAGATTTTAGATGTGGAAAAGATGTTGGTAGAAACCTTCCCAGAAATCCAAGAATTAGACTTCCTCAAAACCCAGTTTGTTGAAGCGGTGCGGAGCGATAAAACCATCTTCATTGCCGAAGATTCGCAAGTGGCGATGAAAAATTTAGAAAAGATCGTGGAGAGTTTGCATTTGAAATATGAGAGTTTCCCCAATGGGGACGAACTTTTAAAACGACTCTTTTCAGATAAGGTGGTTAATGGGGTCGGGGCGGTGATCACGGATTTAGAAATGCCCGTTGTATCGGGTTTTGAGGTGCTCAAGCGCATCAAGGCAGACGCGCGCACCAAGCATTTACCCGTCATTGTCAATTCTTCTATGAGTAGCGAATCCAATAAACAACTTGCCGACTCGTTGCACGCTGATGGGTTTGTGATTAAGTCCCATCCCCATGAGATTCAAGAACTCTTACAGGGGTATTTAAAAAAATAATAAAGGCAAGGCATGCTAAGGACACAATTATGTGCAGAAGTGGGGGTGGAACATATCCAAAAAAAGGTGGAATTATGCGGGTGGTGTAATAACTACCGCGACCATGGGGGCGTGATCTTTATCGATCTACGCGATAAAAGCGGGCTGGTGCAGTTGGTCTGCGATCCTAGTTCTCCGGCTTACGCGCAAGCCAGCTTGGTTAGGCATGAGGATGTGCTGGTTATAAGGGGTGTAGTGCGCCCCAGGGGGGAGGGCTTAGAAAACCCCAAGCTCAAAACGGGCAAAATCGAGGTGGTGTTAGAATCCCTGCAACTTGAAAATAAAAGCCTGACCCCGCCCATTGCCATAGGCGATCCAAGCGTGAATGAGGATTTGCGCTTGCAATACCGCTTTTTGGATTTGCGCGCCCCTAGGGCTTATGAGATTTTTAAAATGCGCAGCAAAGTGGCTAAAGCCGTGCGGGATTGTTTGGATCGCCTAGACTTCTTAGAGATTGAAACCCCCATGCTCTCTAAAACCACCCCTGAGGGGGCGCGCGACTTTTTGATTCCTAGCCGTGTGCATGACGGGGCATTTTTTGCCCTGCCCCAAAGCCCCCAACTCTTCAAGCAAATTTTAATGGTGGCGGGCATGGATCGCTATTACCAAATTGTCAAATGTTTTAGAGATGAGGACTTGCGCGCCGATCGCCAGCCTGAATTTACCCAAATTGATGTGGAGATGAGTTTTTGCACCCAAGAAGATGTGATCGGGGTTGCTGAAACACTCTTAAAAGAAGTCTTTGCCAGTGTGGGTATAGAGGTTCAGCCCCCCTTTAAACGCCTAGATTACCATGAAGCAATGGAAACCTATGGGAGCGATAAGCCCGATTTGCGTTTTGGGTTGCCCTTGGTGGAGGTGGGCGATCTGTTTTTGGATTCGAGCAATGAGATTTTTAAAACAATCGCTAGTGATCCCAAGATCAACCGCTTTAAGGCATTAAAAGTCTCCGGGGGGGATAATTTGCTCACCCGCAAGGATTTGAGCCAAGCAGAGGAATTTGTGCGCCAGTTTGGGGCTAAGGGGCTAGCCTATATCCAGATCAAGGCTGAGGGGGCTAAGGGGCCCTTAGTTAAATTTATGCCCCCCCATGCTTTGCAAACACTCTTAGATCGCTTGCAAGCCAAGCAGGGGGATATTATTTTCTTTGGGGCAGGCGAGAAAAAGATCGTATTAGATTACATGGGGCGTTTGCGTTTAAAATTGGGGGGCGATCTCAATTTTATTGATTTAGATGCCTTTAATCTGCTTTGGGTTGTGGATTTTCCCATGTTTGAACGCAATGAAGGGAAGTTAAGCGCAGCCCACCACCCCTTTAGCCTGCCCAAAGACATTGACAACCCCAACCCCGAGGAAGTCCAATCAGTAGCCTATGACATCGTGTTAAATGGCGTGGAGCTGGGCGGGGGGAGCATGCGTATCCACAAAGAGGAGATTCAAAAAAAGGTCTTTGCCATCTTGGGCATTAACCCGCAAGAGGCGCAAGAAAAATTTGGCTTTTTGCTAGATGCCCTGCGCTATGGCGCACCCCCCCATGGGGGCTTTGCCATTGGCTTTGATCGTTTAATCATGCTCTTAGCCAAAGTGCCTAGTATCCGCGATGTGATCGCCTTCCCCAAGACCCAAAAAGCAACCTGCCTATTAAGCCAAGCCCCTAGCCCCGCTAGCGAGGAACAATTAAGAGAATTACACATCCGTTTAAGAAACCCCAAAAAAACCTAAAGGAGATCAATGAAGTCTTTGTTTTTAATCATCGGAGCCCCGGGGAGCGGGAAAACCACAGACGCACAACTGATTATGGAACGCAATGCCGACACTATGGTGCATTACTCTACAGGCGATCTGTTGCGCGCTGAGATTGCTAGCCAAAGCGAGCGGGGGCAACACATCGCCCAATTCACCAGCAAGGGCGAATTAGTGCCCCTAGAAATTGTCGTGGATACGATTTTAAACGCCATTAAGAGTGCCAATAAAGATGTGATCATCATCGATGGCTATCCGCGTAGTGTGGAGCAAATGCACGCACTCGATCGCGTTCTTAAAGCCCAAGAGGAAGTGAAATTAAAAGGCGTGTTTGAGGTTAAGGTCAGCGAGGCAGTGGCTAGAGAGCGTGTTTTGGGGCGTGCGCGGGGCGATGATGATAAGATTGAGGTTTTCAACAACCGCATGCAAGTTTATTTAAAACCCCTAGAACACTTGGTCGAATTTTATAAAGTGCAGGAAGTGCATCAAGTTATTAATGGCGAGCGCACCATTGAAGAAATTGTGGGCGATTTACAAGCCCGTATCCAAGAAAACATTTAAGGAAAAACATGGACATCTCAAAAATCCCCACCGGGAGCAACCCCAATAAAGTCAATGCGGTGATTGAAATCCCCTACAACTCTAATATCAAATACGAGGTCGATAAAGACAGCGGGGCGGTGTTGGTGGATCGAATCATGTATGCCTCGATGGTCTATCCAGCCAATTACGGCTTTGTGCCCCACACGCTGAGCCTTGATGGCGACCCAGCTGATATTTTGGTGCTGGGTGAAGACCCTTTGCAAGCTGGGAGCGTGGTTGCTTGCCGTTTGATTGGCGTGTTGGTGATGGAGGATGAAAGCGGGATGGATGAAAAATTATTGGCTGTGCCCTTAGAAAAAATCGATCCGCGTTATGCCAAAATCCAAGATTTAGAGGATTTACCCCCCATTGTGCTCCAAAAAATCAAGCATTTCTTTGAAACTTACAAAGATTTAGAACCTGAAAAATGGGTCAAGGTCAAGGACTTTGGCAACAAAGCCAAAGCCCAAGAAATTTTGCAAAAGGCAATTGAGAATTACCAAAAATAGGCTTTAGTGGCGTAAAATCCCCGCAAGTCTCTTAGAAGGATTTTGTCGTGGGTTTGCGTGTTTTGGCATGCTTTTTGGCGACTTTTGTAGCCAATGGCTTGGCGCGTTTTGGGTATGTGGTGTTGATCCCCTTACTCATTTTATCCGGGAAACTGAGCGAAAACCAAAGTATCCAGCTGGGTATTGCGGTGATGGTGGGTTACATCTTTGGGAGCGTAACTCTAAGTTTCTTGCAAAAATACCTCTCTTTAGAGAGCATCGCTAAAATCAGCTTTTTAGTCATTGCCCTGAGCTTTTTTGCCTGCTTTTTTGATGACTTGCCCTTTGCTTGGAGCTGGGCTTGGCGTTTTTTAGCCGGCGTGGCTTCATCGTGCTTGATTGTCCTATCTGCCCCCCTGTGTTTGCCCTTTGTGCCTGAGCGCAGGCGATCCATGGTCAGCGGGCTTGTTTTCAGCGGGATTGGGGTGGGGGCTGTTTTTAGTGGCTTTATTTTGCCCCATTTTGCCCATGCAATCCACTTTGCATGGATTTTCTTGGGTGTCATTAGCCTATTTGCCTTTGCTCTGGCTTGTTTTGCGCTAAAGACCTTGCACCCGCCCAAAGCGACCACCAAACAAGATCACCCCTTTAAAATCCCCTATTTTTTTGCCCTCTTGTTGGTTTCAGTCGTGTTAAACGCCATTGGTTACTTGCCCCACACGCTTTTTTGGGTGGATTATTTGGTGCGTTTTTTGCACTTTAGTAAGGAGAGTGCGGGGACTTCGTGGGCGTTTTTTGGCTTTGGGGCGGCTTTGGGGACAATCTTAAGTGCTTGGCTAGCCCAACGGGTGGGCTTAAAAAACGCCTCTAGCATTATTTTAACCCTTAAAACCCTCTCTTGTGTCTTAGCAGCCTTTTCAACCAATCTCTACTGGCTCAATCTCTCCATTTTTTTAATGGGACTAGGCACAACGGGGAATTTGACCCTCACTAGCACGATGGCTTTTCACATCATGGGCAAAGAACATTTTGTGCAAGCCTCCAGCGTGATCACCTTGAGTTTTGCCATCTTCCAAGCCCTTTTTTCTTTTATCTTCACTTGGGCTTTGGGCTTAGTGAGCTTTTTTGCCATGTTTGTGGTGTGTGGGCTTTGTTTGCTAGCCAGTCTGCTCGTGCTCTTGCCCCTCCCCCAAAGTTTGTTTAAGGCTTAAGTCCCATGACCATCATTTTTGCCAGCAACAACGCCCAAAAACTCCAAGAATTGCGCGCGATTTTGCCCGCATTTGAGGTCCAAAGCTACCGCACATGCTTAGATGCAATAGAGATCATGGAAAATGGCAGCAGTTTTGCAGAAAATGCCCGCCTCAAGGCGCGCGCCATTTATGATCGCCTCCCTAATAAAAACAATCTATGTGTCTTGGCTGATGATAGCGGGCTGTGTGTGGATGCCCTCAATGGAATGCCCGGGATTTTTAGCGCGCGCTTTGCAGATATTCCCCAAAATGCCCACCAAATCGCCCAAGGAGATTTTGATGTGCCCCAGCAAGATTTAGGCGATCAAGCCAACAATCTTAAACTTCTGGCATGTTTAAAAGAGTTGGGGATTAAGCAATCTGGGGCTTCTTTTGTGTGTGTCATGGCGTTGTGCGTGTGCGTGGGCGGGGTGTTGCAAGAAAAGAGTTTTAGGGGCGAGTGCAGGGGCAAAGTTTGCCAAGCCCCCTTAAACCCAAAAGCCTTTGGCTACGATCCGCTTTTTATCCCTGAGGGGCACACCCTAACAATGGATCAAATTGTCGCAAAAAACACCCTCTCACACCGCTTTTTGGCTTTGCAACAATGCAAGGAATTTTTAAAGTCCTATTCTTAACCCTTGCTCGCAATTCTCCCCACGCCCAGCACAAAGAGCAAGAGCAGCAAGAGCAGGGCATATTGGCACAACAGCCCGCCCAAATGCCCCAAAGAGAGCAAGAGATTGATTTTAGGATAGCCAGTGATCCAGCTAGAATAATGATCCCAACTTAAAGCCAATAAACCCGCCCCAATGATATTGCCCACGCCCACTAGCATAAAATGAATCTGCCCCTCCATCGCCCTAAAAAGCCACCCGCATTCGCACCCCCCAGCTAGCACAATGCCCAAACCAAAGAGCAAACCCCCGATCAAAATCCCCGGGGAAGCCCACATAATTTTAGCCGGAACGCCCAGTTGGATATAGCCAAACACCCCGATACTAGCAATCATCATGCCCACCACCAACGCGCAAGCCGGGCCTATCTTGCCCCACACAAATAAATCTCTAAAAGCACAAGTGAAGCAAAATTGTGATCGGGCGATCACAAAGCCAAAAAACCAGCCAAAACCCACCGCCCATGCCAGCGTGGCTAAGGGAGCGCGCCAAGCTAGGGCAATCACACCAACAAAGACCCCTAAACCCAAGATAGCCCCGATTTTAGAGGGCAAAACAACCCCTAGGGGTCTAGGGCAACTTAAAGGGCGCACAATTTTAAGCCCCAGATAGATACCCGCTAAACTAGCCACGGTGAAAAACCACGCATGCAAGCTAAATTGGGGGATACCCGTCATAAAACTTGCCAAATTACAGCCCATGCCCAATCTAGCCCCAAAGCCAGCTAATACGCCCCCTAGCAAGGCGCGCATAAATTGTGGCGCATAGCTAAGACGCACCCCCCCGCCCCACAGAGCCGCACAAAAAGCCCCCGCCATCATGCCAAACACCATCATGCCATCAACCCGTTCTAAAACACTGCCCGACAAACCGATGATTTTAAAATAGCCCAAGTGGCTTGTATCCACACCCAACAAGCTTAAAATATGGGCACTCCAGCGCGTAAATTCCCCCGTAAGTGCCCAATAAGTGCCCGTTAAGCCAAAATAAAAGACAGAAGCCACGCAGAGAACCAAAACACAGGGCACAACTGCCCATTTCTGTGTGAAAAAACGCACGCAAAACCCTAAAATGAGAATACGCCCTAAAAGCGTGTTAGCCAAACTGGCTCATCAAGAAGGGGGTTATTTTAACAAAAGTGCTTAAATGTTTGGGTTAGCCAAGGGGCTTTATTGGTTAAAAAGTTATTAGCCCTGCTCACCCATGTTCTTGGGCATACAATAAGCGCAAATCATTCAGGGGGGTTAGTTGCCCCTTGTGGTGGGTGTAAAAGTAGTCCCAACCATTGTGGTTGATTTTATTTAAGAGTTTTGCACTCATTTTATGGATGGAGAGCACCGCTTGGCTGCTATCTTGCACATATCCATTTGCCAAGACTTGGCATTGTTCTACCCCACTTGGGGAGCATAAAGCCTGCCCCACCTGCAAATACCCCGCATTGACTAGGGTTTTCATTGCCACTTTGGGGGGCTTTTTTTCATGTTCTAAGCGGCTAAAAGCGTCCATTTTAATAGGCGTGTTTTTTATCCTAGCTAGAGCGGCTTGGATGTAGTTGGGGTCTTGTTCAATGCCTAAGAAGTTGCGCCCCAAGCGTTTAGCCACCGCTCCGGTGGTGCCCGTGCCAAAAAAGGGGTCAAGCACCAAATCCCCCGGCCTTGTTGCCATTAAAAGCAACTTTTCTAAGAGCTTTTCGGGCTTTTGGGTGGGGTGGAGCTTATGCCCCTGCTTATCTTTGAGTCTTTCAGTCCCCACACATAACGGGATTTCCCAAATGGATTTTTCTTGCTTGCCCCCATTCAGGGCTTTTAGAGTTTTATAATTGAAAGTAAAAGAAGCGTTTTTATCTTTAGCGCACCAAAGCAAGCTCTCATGGGCATTGCATAGGCGGCTACCATTAAAGTTAGGCACGGGGTTAGGTTTTACCCAAATAATGTCATTAATCACCCAAAAGCCCAAATCTTGCATCAAAGCCCCCAAGCGGTAGATGTTTTGGAACGAGCCAATAACGCAAATACTGCCATTAGTTTTCAAAACCCGTTTGCACTCTGTGAGCCACGCCCCACAAAAGCTATCATAGTGGGCAAAGTCCTTAAATTTATCCCACGCCTCAGCCACGCCTGCAAACTTTGCCCCGCCCACTCTTAAGAGCTCCCCTGAAGTTTGCATAAAATAGGGCGGGTCGGCAAAGATAAAATCCACACTGCTACTAGGCAAAGTCTTTAAAAGAGTGGCACAATCGCCTTGTAAAATGGTATTGGTTTGCAAACAGCTTAGCGCTCGATCACATCGTATCGTAGTCCCTGTTTGGTGAGTTCTTCTAAGAAAGGATCGGGATTGAGTTGTTCTAAATTAAAGACCCCCTTGGAGTTTTCCCCGCCCCAAATGTCCTTACAAATCATCATCGCCCCCACCACAGCGGGCACGCCAGTGGTGTAGCTAATGGCTTGCGAGCCGACTTCTTCATAACATTTTTGGTGATCGCACACATTGTAAATATAGATTCGTTTTTCTTGCTTGTTTTTATTGCCATGGATGTAGCACCCGATATTGGTTTTGCCGGTTGTTTTGCCCGCTAGGCTGGCTGGATCGGGCAAGAGTTGTTTTAAAACCTGAATGGGCACGATCTCAGCTTGCCCTCCGTTGGTGGTGGGCACTGATACGGGCGTGATATTGAGCATGCCTACATTGGCTAAACAACGCATGTGGTTGAGGTAATTTTCTGAAAAGGTCATGAAAAAGCGGATGCGTTTTAAGCCCTTGATGTGCTTGACTAGAGATTCTAATTCCTCATGGTAGAGCAAATAAGAATCACGCTCCCCGATCTCGGGGTATGCCCAAGTTTGCTTGATCTCTAAGGGTTTGGTCTCCACCCACGCCCCATTTTCATAGTAACGCCCCGGTGCGCTCACCTCCCTTAAGTTGATCTCAGGGTTAAAATTGGTCGCAAAGGGGTAGGGGTGGTTGCCCGCATTGCAATCCAAAATATCAATGTTATAAATCTCATCAAAATAATGCTTTTGGGCATAGGCACAAAAGACATTAGTAACTCCGGGATCAAACCCACAGCCTAGCAAGGCAAAAATCTGCGCATCCCTATAAGCCTGATCGAAAGCCCATTGTTCTTTGTATTCAAACTTGGCAACATTGGGGTGTTCGTAATTGGCGGTGTCTAGGTAATTAGTTTTGGTTTGCAAACACGCCTGCATGATGGTTAAATCTTGATAGGGCAAGGCGATATTGAGCACCACTTTAGGCTGGTATTTTTCAATCAAAGCCACGACCTCTTCTACGCTGTCGGCATTTACTTGCTCACAGACAAGCTCCCCCCAACCTTTGGCTTTCACACTGGCGGCAATTTGTTCGCATTTAGAAAGGGTGCGGCTAGCCAGCACCACCCTCTCAAACAGATGGCGGTTTTGGCAGAGCTTGTGGGCTACCACTCTCCCCACTCCCCCCGCTCCAATTTGCAAGACTGTGAGCATTCTACCCCTTTATCCGATAATAGGTCTTTGAGTGTGCTATTATATACGAAATATTTTACCCTTTAATTAAATGGAGGTTTTGATGCAGACAATCTCGCTAGATATTTATGGAACCCTAGTGTGTATGGTGGGCGTGTTATTATTGGGGCGTTACATCATCTCTAAGGTCAAATTCTTGCGCGATTATGACATCCCTGAGCCGGTGGTGGGTGGTGTGTTGGTGGCGTTTATCATCATGGTCGCCCACAATTTTTATGACTTCAAATTGGTTTTAGACTCGGGTCTTAAAGAACCCTTAATGCTCACCTTTTTTATCACCATTGGTTTGAGTGCTGATTTTGCCTCTTTAAGAAAGGGGGGCAAAATGCTAGGCATTTTCCTAGTGGCAGTTGCCATGTTTGTGGTGTTGCAAAACATCGTAGGGATTGGGATTGCCCGTTTGATTGGGGTCGATCCACTCATGGGTTTGCTGGGGGGCTCGATCTCTTTGGTGGGTGGGCATGGCACCAGTGCGGCGTGGTCTGAGGTGCTCTCTAAAGCCCCCTTTAATTTTTCCCAAAGCCTAGAGGTCTCAATTGTGTGCGCCACCTTTGGGTTAGTCAGCGGTGGGATTATTGGCGGACCTGTGGCGCACTATTTGATTAAAAAGCACCACCTAGAACCCAGCACACAAGAAAAAGAGGCGCGCGAGAATGGACCCATGTTGGCTTTTGAAACCCCCAAACAAGAACGCCTAATCACGGCTAATAGTTTCGTGCAAAGTTTGGCGTTGGTGAGTATTGCCCTTTTGGTGGGGACTTTTATTGCCAAGCACACCAAAGCCGTGTCGCTAGGTTTCATGACTTTGCCGACTTTGCCTACTTTTGTGTGGTGCTTGTTTGTGGGCGTGTTATTGCGTAACATCTTATCCTATTCTAAAATCCATAAGGTTTTTGATCGGGAGGTGAGTGTGATTGGGAATGTGAGTTTGAGTCTCTTTTTAGCCTTTGCCTTGATGAGCATTAATTTAATGGAATTGGTGAATTTAGCCCTCCCCATGGCAGTGATTCTCACCTGCCAAGTGGTGTTGATGATTTTGTATAGCATTTTTGTAACTTTTCGCATGTGTGGGAAAAATTACGATGCGGCAGTGCTGAGTGCTGGGCATTGTGGCTTTGGGCTGGGCGCAACCCCAACGGCGATGGTGAATATGCAAACGGTTACCAACCACTACGGGGCTAGCCACATGGCAT
The DNA here is from genome assembly GCF_900196775.1 of Helicobacter bizzozeronii. Classification (NCBI taxonomy): domain Bacteria; kingdom Pseudomonadati; phylum Campylobacterota; class Epsilonproteobacteria; order Campylobacterales; family Helicobacteraceae; genus Helicobacter; species Helicobacter bizzozeronii. The sequence continues at coordinate 6,447 of NZ_FZLB01000040.1, read as the reverse complement.
TTATTGTTGTGCCCTTGGTGGGGGCATTCTTTGTAGATATTATCAATGCTCTAGCCATTCAGGGCTCTTTGAGCATGATTTTGCAACTCTTCCACTAATGTTAGAGATCAACCAACTTTGTATGCGCGCCTGTGTGGATCGGGCTTGGGAGCTCCAAACCCTAGCCTTGCCTAATCCTAGCGTGGCGTGCATGGTGCTCAGTGGCAATGATGAGGTATTAGCCTTGCAAGCCCACCAAAAGGCAAATACTCCCCATGCCGAAGTTCTAGCCCTAGCCCAAGCCTTTAATGCGCTCAGCCCCACGCCCATGCCAACTAGCATAGACTCATTAGATTGTGAGGAGACCTACCATTTTTTAGCCCAGAACCACAGCGGGCTTTTCAAAGACTGCACCCTATTTGTTACCCTAGAGCCTTGCGGGCATTTTGGCAAAACCCCCCCTTGTGCGGAGTTGCTCGCCACAATCCAGCCTAAATGCGTGGTCATTGGGGCTTTAGAGGAGAGTCAAGAGGCTAGGGGTGGGGTGGCTTGTTTGGAGGGTGTGGGCATTCAAGTCGTGCAAGGCGTGCTCAAAAGCGCATGTGAGGACCTCTTAATCCCCTTTAAGTGTTTGCAATCTAAGGGCTTTTTCAATCTCTTTAAGATCGCCATGCGTCTAGATGGCTCTTATGGGGGCAAGATTTCCGGGGCTAAAAGCCAAACTTTCACCCACAACCAACGCGGAGTAGCCAACACGCTCATCATTTCGGGTCAAAGTGTGCGCACCGATCGCCCCACATTGGATCACCGCTTGGCTGATCCGCTCTATCAAAATAAACTCTGTGATGTGGCGATTTTAACTAGAGATACCAACCCCTTAGATCAAAGTATTCCCTTATTTAGCGTGTTGGGGCGTTGTGCTTGGGTGTGCCATAGCTTAGAGGACTTGCCACTCGATCGGGGCTTTAATCTCATTGAGGGCGGGTTAGGGCTTTTAGAGAGTTTGCATGATCAAATTGACATGCTTTTAATCCACACCCACACCGCCTTAACCCCCACAGATACCCCCATCCAGCACACTATCCACAAAAATTTTACCCCCCGTTTCACCCAAATTTGGGATCAAGATGTGTTGTTATGGCTATCTTGAGGTTTTACCAGCCCCTGCATGGTTATGCCTACAATAGCGATAGCCTCTTTTTAGCCCACTTTGCTAAGGACTTCATTAAAAAGGGGGATACCCTCCTAGAAGTGGGGGCAGGCTGTGGGGTTGTGGGGTTGCTTTGTGCTAGGGAATTTGCTAACCCCCTAGATTTGATCGAAATTGACTCTAATCTCGCCTTTTTTGCCACGCTCAATAGCCAAAAGCACCCTAAAGCCCGTGTGATCTGCGCAGATTTTTTAGATCACCCCTTTAACATCTGCTACCACGCCATTATCTCTAACCCCCCCTATTACCACCAAAACAGCCTAGAGAGCGCTAACACCCAAAGAGCGCGCGCCACCAACCAACGCTTCTTGCCCTTGCAAGCTCTTTGCCAAAAAGCCTTTAACTTGCTCAGACATAGGGGTTATTTTATCCTCTGCTACCATGCCAATTTGACCGACATGCTCTTAAATGCCTTGCAACAAGTGGGCTTTAAGGCACTCTGCCTGCGTTTTGTGCATCCTTTTAAGGATAAAAAGGCGACTTTGGTGCTGTGCTGTGCGCGCAAAAACTCCAAGAGTTTATTAGAGATTCTCCCCCCCCTCATCACCCACAACTCCAAAGCCCAACAAGACAATACCCCCGAAGTGGCGCGCATTTACCAACACTTCAAAACCCATAGTATCAAGGCTACCCTTGAGTGAAATTTTATGCGCCCATTGCCACCTGCCATGCCCGTCCAAAGGGGCAATCAAACTAGAACAGCCCCAACCCCTTTATTTTTGCTGCCATGGTTGCCAACAAGTCTTTTTGTTATTGCACTCCCTAAACTTAGAAACCTTTTATGACAAACTTGACAAGGGTACTTTAAGTCCAGTTACACCTGCACCCAGTTATGATGAGGCGCGCTACACCTCTAAGCCCTTTTTACAGACCTTCGCCACGCCCCTAGAAAATGGGGATTTAGAAGTCGCCCTTTTATTAGAAAATATCCATTGCAGCGCATGCATTTGGCTTATTGAGCGGGTGTTGTTAAAACAAGAGGGGATTCAATCCGTGCAGATCAACTACACCACACACCGTGCCTATGTCATTTTTGATCCCAATGCCACCCATATCCCCCATATCCTCAACACCATTGCCTCGATTGGCTATAGTGCCAGTATTTACGATCCCAACACCCAAGACAAACGCGCCAAAAAAGAGCATGAGAGCCACTATATCGCCCTTGTGGTGGGGATTTTCTCCACCATGAACGCCATGTGGATTGCCATCGCCTCCTATGCGGGCTATTTCTCAGGCATAGACACACCCATGGCATTTAAATTACAAGTGGCTTTATGGGTTTTAAGTAGCCTGACCCTCTTTATCACGGGGGCGGGCTTTTTTAGGGGGGCTTTTTATGGCTTAAAACATGGCTTTTTGGGTATGGATTTGGGTGTGAGTTTGGGGGCACTAGGGACTTATCTTTACTCTATCTATGCGCTATTTAAGGGGCTAGAACCCTATTTTGAATCGGTGAGCATGATCATCACCTTTGTTTTTATCTCTAAGTTTTTAGAACTCAAGGCCAAGATACGGGCTAATAGCGTCTTAGATGGTTTGCAAAGTAGCTTGCCCGTGCAGGTGCTCTTGCTTAAGGAAATAGAGGGGGAAATTCAAAGGGTGCTGGTGAGTCCTGAAGAGGTGGGGGTGGGGGCGCGCATAGAGGTTTTGGCTGGGGAGAGTGTGGCTTTAGATGGCGTGCTAGAGAGTGAGAGCGCACAGGTGAGCACCCAAGCGATCAATGGCGAAAATACGCCCACCACCCTCCAAAAGGGCGATCACATTTTGGCAGGCTACACCAACCACGCCAACGCCTTTATTTACCAAACCACCACGCCTTTTAAACGCTCGTTTTTAAGCCAAATGGTGCAATTAGTGCAAAAAAGCTTTATCAGCAAGCCTACAATCCAAGAAGAGGCTAATAAACTGGTGCGTTATTTTGGGGGGGTGGTTTTAGCCATTGCACTCTTAAGCTTTTTGGCATGGTGGTTTTTTGCAGGCGCACAAAGGGGCTTGGTTGTAGCCATCAGTGTGCTGGTGGTGGCTTGCCCTTGTGCTTTTGCCCTAGCCACCCCCATTGCCCTGATCTTAGGCACTAACCGCGCTTTTTTGCAAGGCGTGCTCATCAAGCAAGCCTCTAGCCTAGAAACTCTAGCCAAAGCCACCCAAGTTTTTTTAGATAAAACCGGCACACTTACAGATGCTCTAAGCGTGCAAGCCCAACACACCCACGCCCCCTATGATCCTAACTTGCTCCTAGCCTTGATCTGGCACAACACCCACCCCATCTCCCTTGCCCTGAGCACCTTTTTACAAGCCCAGCATGCACGCCCGGGGCTGGCTTTAGAATCCATCACCCAAGAGGTAGGGGGCTTGCAAGGAATCTATCAAGGGCATATCTTGCATGGGGGGAGTTTGGCTTATTTGCAAAGCAAGGGCGTAGAACTGGGCAATGCCAAGGGGGATTTTTTTTATAGTGTGGATCGCCAACTCTTAGTTAGCTTTAGCCTGCATGCCCCCCTTAAACCCGATGCCCTAGAATTGGTTAGCCAGCTTAAAAAAATGGGTTTGGGGGTGGAGATTTTAAGCGGGGATGCCTCTAAAGAGGTCTTTAACATCGCCCAAAATTTGGGCATTACTTGCCAAGCCCCCTTGAGCCCGCCAGAAAAATTAGCCATTGTGAATCAAGCCATTACCAACCAACAAATAGTCGTCATGGTGGGCGATGGGATGAATGATGCGCCTAGCCTCGCACAAAGCCAAGTTTCTATTTGCATGCACGCAGGCAATGACTTGAGTTTGATTTATAGCGATGTGATTGTGCTCAACAACCGCCTAAGCAGTGTCTTAAAAACATTTCAGATCGCTAGGCATGCCTATAAAATTGCCAAGCAAAACCTCATCATCAGCCTTGCTTATAATGCGCTCTTGATCCCCTGTGCGGTGTGTGGGCTCATCAACCCCCCCCTAGCCGCTTTGAGCATGAGCCTAAGCTCGCTTGTGGTGGTGGGCAATAGTTTTAGACTGCGGGGTTGAGGATTAATGGCTAGCCGATCTCCACATAACGCCACTCAAACTCGCCGTAAGTCTTGCGGATGGCTTCCTCAAGTTGATCGAATCGCCCACAATTATTTTTAAAATTGCCTAGTAAGCACCCCGCGCTGAATTTATGGCAATTCAACTCGGAATCATCTATGGGAAACCACGCATAGTCGTTGCCCTTTGCGCGACTCCTTGGACTTTCAACAGCTGTCTTAGCTCTTTGGGCGACTTTTTCTAAGCCAAGCGAATTGCCATCTTTACCGCAGGTGATATAAATTTTTCCGCCCTCTTTGAGATTGCCCTTTCTTTCATCCTCTAGGCGCGTTAAAAAGTGGCGTGGGTAGGCGCATCTGATCCACGCCTTGCCATCTCTATTAGTAACTTCTACGATAAGATTATTGCCTATGTAGATACCCGAATGTTCCGCTAATGATAAAAAACCTATTTTGCAATACACAACGCTTCCGGGTTTAGCCAACCCTTTTAAACTTGTAATTTTTGCCATGAAAACTCCTTTGATATGTTTTACCTCATCCACTCACTCATGCCAATCCTCAAGGTGGATTGTGGATTGTGGATTCTACCATACTCTCTCTTAAAATCACTTTAAAACAAACTGCTTCTTTAAAACCCCCCCAAAATGTCCAGCAAAGTTTGGGCTGTGTGCTGGGCTAGGGCGAGGCTCATCTTTTGGTGGCAGGGCAGGGAAATTTGAGCCTGATAGAAATTTTCAGCCTTTGGGAGGGGGGACGTGCCTAAATTTTGGTAGAGCTTAAAGGTGTGGATGGGTTTATAATGCACCTGCACGCCAATTTGTGCCTTTAGCAGGGCTTGCAAAATGGCTTCTTTATGCGCCCATAAAAAGGGTTTGAGTAAAATAGAATAGAGGTGGTTGGTACTTTGGATATAAGCGGGCAAACTGGCATGCACGCAACTAAAATAGGGGTTGTCCTTAAAGAAATCATCATAAAAACAAGCGATTTTTTCACGCACAGCTAGGAAAGCATCGATCTTTTTAAGCTGGCTCAAGCCCAAAGCGGCTTGTAATTCGTTCATGCGGCAATTATAGCCCAAACTAGAAACTTCCACATCAAACCCGTTTTTTTGCACGCCATGGTTAGCCAAAAGCTGGAGTTTCTCATAAAGCATGCGATCATTAGTGGCGATCGCCCCCCCTTCTGCGGTGGTGATGGGTTTGATGGCATGCAGACTAAAAATGCTCACATCAGCTAGCGACCCGATCTTTTGGTTATGGTAACTCCCCCCCAACGCATGCGAGCTATCTGAGATAAAAAACAGATCATAAGCCCGGCAAAAATCCGCAATCACCCTAGCCTCAACACTCTTGCCCCCAAAATCCACACTCACCACCGCCTTAATGCGCTCCTTATGGGGGCAAGCCTGATAACAGCTCTCTAGCAAGTTTTCATCTAGGTTGCCATCTGCCTTGATATCGCAAAAAAGCGGGGTGGCGTGGTTGGCTAGTAGCATATTACTTGTCGCCACAAAACTAATGGGCGTGGTGATGGCGGTATGCTGGCTTAAGCCCAAAGCTTGGTAGGTTAAAAACAACGCACTGGTGGCATTGGGGCAGACCAAAACATACTTGACTCCTAGATAATCCGCTAAAGCATTTTCAAATTGCCCCACCAAAGGACCTTGCGTGAGGTGATCGCTCTTTAAAGCTTGCACCACCGCTAAAATGTCCTCTTGATCGATAGATTGGGTGCTATAGGGGTTCATGCGTGCAATAAATCCTGCACTTTTTGCGCTTTAAGTGCTTGGGGGTTGTGCGCCTTGTCTAGCCCCTTGAGTTTATTAGGATCAAGGGTGCTAAAATCCTCTTTTGAATCAGTGGGGGTCATTTTTTTAAGCGCCTCGCTTAAGGCTATCTTTTGTTCCTCTAGGGTTTTGACAAATGCCTTAGAGGTGTTGGGATCGCCCACTTGCAAATTATCGGGCTTGATGGATTGCAACGCCAAGCCCAAATCCTTATAGCTCTTTATGAAAACATTTTCCCCTTGATAGAGGGCTTGATTATAGATTTTTTGGATTTGCTCTTTTAGGGTGTTGGCTTGCGTGTTCTTTGGAGGGGTAAGGTTAGCCAAATCTTGGGCTAGGGGTTGCATTTGATCGATGCTTTTTAAAGCCACTTGTAACGCCCCGATGGTGTGGTTGGTGTTTTTGGTGGTGGTGGCTAGGGGGTGGGTCTTAATTTCTGTTTCTGTGGGGGT
>NZ_FZLB01000044.1:0-5062 GCF_900196775.1 Helicobacter bizzozeronii | reverse complement strand
TTTTTAAATCCAGTAATGCCCTATGTCTAGCCTTGCAAACCAACCTAAAAAAGGAATAGAAATGATCCGCCTACTTCTCTTAGCCCTCTTGGTCTTAAATTTGCAGGGCAAAGAAAAGGAACATGTATTAACTATCTTTATTCAAATAGACAACCCCAAAGAATCCCAAAACGCCCCCTTTTTCAAGGCATTTAAGGCACTCTATGATTACATGCAAAAATCCTCCGCCAAGATAGACGATGACATAGACGATCCCAATAACCCAAATAACCCAGATACAGCATACCTACCCGCTTTGACTTGGGCTATGCGGCATTACACCGATGCCTCTATCCCTCTAGCTAAAGCTGTGGCTAAGCAAGTCCCACTATTTCAAGAGTTTAAGCCCAAAAACAAAAGAGAAGAGCTTTTTTTAGCCCATGTGAAGGATATGGCCATGTTTAACGCCCTAGACCTCATAGTAGTAGATTTGCTTGAAAAAAAGGAGACATTTATTGCCCGCGAATTTTTACACATCAATGCATGGCTTTATGCCCCGCTTTTCAACGCCCACAAAGCTGGGCTAGATGTGATTGCCTATCTAGAGCAACTCCATCGTCTCTTTTCTAAAAATACTGATTTGCGTCGTATAAACAATATCCGTGATTTTAATCGAGCAAGGATATATGAAGAACGCAGAAAAAACATTGTCCCCCATAAGCCTTTTAGAAAACGCTTAGCCCAAGATATGCATGAAGCGCATATACCCATGCAAATCTTCGCCCACCATGCAGACTATAGTTATTGGGTTTCGATAGTTCTGAACACCATCTTTGATGGGGAGATAGCTTGGGACCAAATATCTAACACATGTGTATTTAGACGCGTATTTTGGGACTTCATGGATAAAAACGCCCAACGCATAGACCCCGAACACCTCGCTGATCTCTTCATATCACGAGTGATCCCACTAAATCGCAACGCCCCTTTTTACGATCTCTTAAGAAATGACGACCCCAAGATTTTAAAAGACACGCTAAAAGACCACCCCACCATGTGCCTAAGCCCCAAATATTTAAGCCTCAAATCCCAGCAAACTTGCCTACAACTCTTTCAATCCCAAACCTATAACGCTAAAGACATTCAAGAGCAATTACACCTCGTGCGCCTGCTTTCTATTGATGATAGTCCCTGTGTGTATTTAGACCCTAAGGATAAACTCCAAATTTTCAAATCTAATAACGCCCTTTGTCAAGCCTTGCAAAAGATGAAATTTTAGGGAAATCTATGCCCTTTTTACTTTGGATGGGCTTGCTCTTTCTACCCCTGCTCGCAAATCCTATTCAAGAGATGCAGACATTATATAGACAGGCACACCCTCCCTCTTTGCACGCCTTTTTGATAAATCTAAGCCCCCAAAGGCAACAAATACTCCAACTAGCCCAAAGTATTGCTATCCCCATCTTAAAACAATTTAGGGCAAGCACCTCTACAGAGCGTGCTATTCTAAGAGCAATGCATCTCTTTAGCGCGCTCGCTCTTTTAGAGCTCATCCAAGAATCCATGCCAGATGATCCAAAAGTGCCACAATTTAGCAAAACAGCTAAACAAATTGCTTTAGACTTTTCACAAATTAACGCGTTTCTCTATACTCCCCTTTTGCAACTCCAACAACACACCATCAATCCCTTTACATACATCGAGCTTATCCACCACTACACCAACACGCACGCATGTTGGACTCCAGATTGTTTAAGCATGGATGAGATATGGCAAAACACAGATAGCCTAGAAGTAGGTGTATATAATGACCACCCCCATAAAAGCCCCGCACTCACTCATTTGTTCCAAGACTTAGACACTGGGCTTAGGGTTTATGGGATTTTAAATAGATTGATGGGCTTGGGTGATGACAGCCCTACAACACTTGTTGTAGATTTTGCCCAAGCGCTAGGCAATCCCAATCTAGTCCCACTCTTATACCAGATTTTAGATTATCGCTATTTCCAAAGTATCCATTTAGCTAAAATAGGCGGGGCTTACCTAGAGATACTTGCCCAGCTTAAGAGCGCGTCTAGCCAAATTGAGAGCACCCCTGAAGTTTGTTTGTATCCCTCTTACTTGGATTCTCAATTCTTAAACCTCTGCTTAAAGAGTTTTCAAAACCCCAGCAAAAACCTAATCCAGCGCATGCAAAAAAAGCTCAAAGAAGAACGCTTGATCACCCTAGATCACATCCCTTGTTTATATGACAATCTACACCGACAAATCCAAGTTTTTAAATCTGAAAATACACTATGCTTGGGATTGCAAAAACACTTGACAAGGGAGTTTAAATGATTGGTAGAAAAGCCTGCAACACAGATTGGAGTTGGGCTGAGGATTGCTAAGGTCGAGCACCTTAAACAGGCGATAATCCTAACTCTAAAACCAAGTATTAAAGGAGTGCAGATATGGCTAATGTGATTAAAGTGGTGCTGGTGAGTGTATTGGTGTTAGCAAGTATGCATGCCCAAAGCGATCGGGATAGAGATTACGCCATCGCAAAGGATAATCTCTATAGCACAACCATGCTAAAGGCTTTGGAGTATTTTAGCAAACTGGCTAAAGAGGGGGATGCTAGAGGGTATAAGGGCTTGGGAGATGTCTATTATTGGGGTGGCACAGGCGTGGAAAGCGATCTTAAAAAAGCCTTCCAGTATTACCAAAAAGCTGCCAAAATGGGGAATGTGGGAGCGTATGTAAAATTGGCAGGTTTTTATGAGTGTGGCTTTAAAAGTGGTGATTTTATGGTCGCTAAGAATATCCCAAAAGCCCTAGAATACTACCACAAGGCTGGGAAAATGGGCAATTCTGAGGCGTATCTGAGCTTAGGCTATTTCTATGCAATTGGCGGTGGCGCACCAAAGGATATCCCAAAAGCCATCCAGTATTTCAAACAATCTGCACTAATGGGCAATATTGAGGCATACCTTGCCTTGGGAAACCTGTATAGGTTTGGTAAGGATGTGTCCCAAGATACACAAAAAGCCATAGAATACTACCAAAAAGCTGGAGAGGGTGGCAATAAAGATGGGTATCTTGTCATAGCAGATATGTATGTGATAGGGGATGGTGTCCCAAAAGATGAACAAAAAGCCCTAGAATATTGCCAAAAGGCTTACCATAGCAAGGCTGATGCTTATGAGGCTTTAGGGCGTGCTTACAAGGGTTATGACACTTCCAAAGCCCTGAAGTATCTTAAAAAGGCAGCAGAATTAGGAAGTCTGGACGCTAATACTAGTTTGGGAGATATGTATAAATGGGGCTATGGTGTCCCAAAAGATGAACAAAAAGCCATGTACTATTACGATAAGGCTTGTGATTTGGGCGATGCGGGCGCTTGCGATGAAGCGCGAGGAAGAAACTATGAGGAATAACCAAGTGATGATGACTAGACTTGCAAGCATGTTAAAGATTGCACTACTTTGGATGTGTTGCTTAGGGGTAATGCATGCCAGCGATGCGGATACTTACTTTGCCCACGCCATAAGGGCTTGGGAGTATGAGGACGGGCACACAGCTAAGATTTATTTTTCTAAACTAGCCAAAATGGGAGATAGACGGGGGTTTAGCGGTTTAGGTATGCTCGATGTCAATTGGTGGGATTATGCAGGCTTTATAGTTCCGGATAGAAGAGAGATATACCGAACAGATCGTGTCAAATACAAAGAAGCGCTCCAATACTTCCAAAAGGCTGCGGATATGGGCGATGGGTTAGGGTTTTTTGGGCTAGGGTATATGTATTTTTATGGAGATGGTGTCCCAAAAGATAAAACAAAAGCCCAACAATATCTTCAAAAAGCCTGCCAAATTTGGGAAAAGGAAGGCAAAGAGGGGAATGTGCAAGCCTATGTCTTTTTGGGGAGATTGTATGCAGGACAGCGGTACTATAGGGTGCCTGACTTTTACAACGATCCTCAAAAATCCGTTGCTTACTTTAAAAAGGTGATGGAGATGGGGGATCCTAGAGGGTATTTTGAGCTAGGCGAGTTTTATAATCAGAAAAAAGAAGAAGCGAGCGCAGACAAAAAGTTTCAAAGCGCATGGGAGTATGAAAACAAAGCAGATCAATACTACCAAAAGGCGGCGCAACTAGATTATGCGATCGCTTATTATCGTTTGTTTAAGTCTGCAATCAATCCCTATGAATACCTCCAAAAATCTGCGGATATGGGGTATGGGACGGCTTGTTATGATCTAGGCTATTATGCCTATAATCGGGAGCGAGACACACAAAAAGCCTTAAAATATTTCAATAAAGCTTGCATAATGGGTGATTACGACTCTTGTTACCTTGTGTATCAGATCACGGGGAAAAAACCCGCAATACCCGAAGAAAAGGGTTTTTGGGATTGGTTGCGGGATTTGTTTTAAGAATTAATTTGTCCTCTTGGTAAAACCTGTGAAAACCTAATTCTTCGATTCAGGTGCTGTCTTGGCTGACAAGCTTTTTGATACCCCATAGCACAGGCTTTTTGGACATACTGCAATGCTTTTGCTTCATCTTTTGCAACGCCCAAACCAAATTTATATGCCACTCCTAAGTTGTGACAACCTCTAGCACTCCCTAACTCTGCGGCCCTTTGGAAGTAGGTGATGGCTTTAAAATAGTCTTGATTGACACCCACACCTTTGGCATAAACCAACCCCAAGTTATTATAGCCCTCAGCATCCCCCATATCTGCGGCTTTTTGGAAGTATTGCAAAGCTTTAGCATCATCTTTGATCACGCCATGACCATTGACATACATTACGCCTAAACTAACATAACCCCGAGCATCTCCTAGCTCTGCGGCTTTTTGGTAGTATTTTAGGGCTTTGGAGTGGTCTTGGGGGACACCATAGCCCAAATCATACGCATACCCCATCCCGTAAAACCCTCTGGCATCTCCTAGTTCTGCTAATTTCTCCCAGTAGATGATGGATTGGGCATAATCCCCAGTGTGGCTATAAGACTTTGCAAGCTGGTAGTATGTATCTGCTTGGCTATTAGCACTACCCACGCCAAATACCAGCGCCCATACTAGGAAAACACGCCAAA
>NZ_FZLB01000090.1:0-6917 GCF_900196775.1 Helicobacter bizzozeronii | reverse complement strand
AAGCCTAAAGGATAGGTTTTTTCATTGCCCTTCTTGTGGGTTTTCTTTGGATAGAGATTTGAACGCAAGCATTAATATTTATAGAGTGGGGGCATCCACTCTTGGAGTAGAGGCTATAAGACCCGCCTAGTGGGCAAGCCTTGTTGATCCCAGAATCCCCTAGCTTTAGCTATGGGGAGTATGTCAAGCAAGCATTTTTGGAAAGAACAAAAGTTTTGGACAGATGGATTTTTTGCCTGTTCCATAGGAGAAGCTAACCCAGAAACTATCAAAAGATACATAGAAAATCAAGGGTAGGGGGCATTCATCCCACCCGCTAAAACAAATGCGACGCATTTGCTAGAGTGGGATTTCTGCCAAAAGATGTTAAAATATAAATGAACAATATTTCAAAATAATAAGTATTGGGAATATTGATTTTTATTTGCAACAAGCGTACAAGCTTGCTACATTTGTTAGTGCAGATTGATGTCTATAGATTATAGGGAACCTATAAAACTCTTTTGCAATGCCAAACACAGTGCATTACTAGACTTAAAAACTTGGAGCTTACCCTTAGGGTCTAAATACGCACAAAGAGTATTCTCCACACTTAAAAGGCGTTGGGTTTTCAAGTAGTCTTTTAGGTTGTGATAAAGATTAGCTGGAGGCTTTTTAAAGGCATTGAGGCAGGTTTGGTAGGACAAAGGGTCTAGGAGTGTGCCTAGCAAGCACACACTAGGTCTTTGCACAATGGCAGATAATTTTAAGGGTTTTTGGGGCTTTTTGGGTCGATCCACATCAAAGACTTGGTCGATGTAAAAACCCCAATCTTGAATATCGCTCAAAGATCGGAATAACTGGTAGGCTAGAACTTGCTTTAAAGAAGTGTCTAGTTTGGGATCGTGGGGGGCGTATGTTTGCAATTTATTAGGATGATCCCACAACTCTGCGCTAAGCCCATAAGCCACGAATTGAGATTGGGGCACTTTTATGGTTTGCTTGCCTAGGTTCCGGAGTATATTAACTTTAAAGGCAAGCCCCATAACGAAATTATCTTGGGGTTTGGGCTTTTGGAGGGGTAAGTGTTGCCTAATCTCTAAAAAATACACGCCCTGTTCTTGCAATGCCACTAGAGGCTGATAGATTTCTAGCAGAGACAAAAACAATTCCAAATTGGCTTGGGGAGTGCTGAGGGCTTGGTATTGACCCGCCTTGTTTCTGGCTTTTGGCATAGAGCCATTGAGTAACTCTAAAAGCTGGGCTTGGCTTAAAATTTTAAGGGTTTTATTAGGTTTTAGAATCTTTAAGAGTGGCATTTCTTGGATGAAATTTTGGGCTAGAGCGCGGATTTCTTGGGCTTTTTGCTCTAAAGAGCTTTTTAAAGGCTCTTGCTCTAACCTCCGTGATCCGTGCCTAGAGCGCACATCGCTAGAGATGGCGTAACGCCCCAGCACCTTAGCCTGTAAAACTTCCATTTGTGCAAGCCATTTTGCAGGCGATGCGTGCATTAAGCCCACAAACAACAAAAACACTAACCTTAAGCACATTCCAATTCCTTTGCAAATTCTTATCGCTCAATACACTATATTTTTTATTTTATCCATTTTTCTAGTCTTTTGGCTCTAGCATAGCTAACTAGAACAATGGAGTGTGCGGACCAAAGAAAATCCATGCCGCAAAGCCCATACCTCCTATTAAAATCACCCCATTAAGCCCGGCGCTCGCCAAACAAGCCCACTTCCACACCTTGCTAGGTTTTGTGTCATCATAAACCCCATAAATTGTCCAAAAGGAGAACAAACCACAAAGGAGTACGCTCAAAAGCGCTAAAATCTCATGCCCCGAATGCAATAATATGCTCCCCACTCTAGCGCATAAATAAAGCGTCAAAAAGGGTGTGATGCCAAGCAAAAGCCCTAAATAAAACCGCCCTATGCGCCTGATCCACTTCGTTGTATAACGCTCCAAACTCAACCTACGCTCCAAACTCAACCTATCATACACAAACAAAATGATGAGGGATATCAACACTAACCCCAAGAACAAGAAAAAAATTTCCAACATTTATCCTTACTAGGGTACAGAACGCAAGCCTTAAATAAATAAGACATACCACACCCCCACAGCTAGAGCATTAAAAACCCCGCTAATGACACAACGCCACGCCCAAACTTCGCTAGGCGCATTGCGCTTGTAAATCTTAAAAATGGGATAAAAGGACAAGCCCCCTAAGATCAATGAAGCGATAAGGGCGAGGTTAAGATCAAGAGTAATAACAAGAACCAGCGCATAAAAGAAAATGCACGATGCAAAAGTAACAAAGGGCATGAGCACCAACTCCAAGCAAAACAATGTCGTCTTTTTCATTTTATGCTCCTAACAACGAAACGATTGCATGTCTGAAAGTAGTCCCCCTATAATCAGCAAGTACACCACAACCATCATATTGGAGTATATACTGATTTTGCAATTCAAAGCCCAAGTCTTATTAGAGGCGGCGTATTGATAGATTTTGACAAGGGGCACAAAAGAGAGAGCCCCTAAGAGCACATCACCCAGGCTAAGCGCACATGGCAAGGACCAAAGTATATCATCGCTCTCGCACACGCCCAAAAAGTCAAAAGGGGCATCAACACCAACACCGCCCCCAAGCAAAACGCAGTTATCTTTTTCATAGTAGCCTCTAAAACATCTTAGTCGGGCAACCTACCTATGTAGGGGTGCCCCAGTAGTAGCGCGCCCCAAACACTCAGGACAATACCTTCCGATACAACTATCTTTATCCTTCACAGGGTCTGTAGGACAAGGGCTCTCATAACACATCCCCTCGCACACGCACCGCTCTGCATAGCAAGGGCGATCCCAAACCCCAAGCCCCACAAAAAACCCACTCAGCACCACCAATAAGGTGAAAATCCCGCTCATTTTACAGCCAAAAGCCCAGCCCGTGCGCTTGTAAATCCCAAAAACTAACAAAAGAAACAGCGCGCCTAAGGGCACTTGGCTTAAAGCTGCTAAGTGAGAATGGCAGGCATTCACAAGTTGCCTCCCGACAAACAAACACGCCGCAAACGCCACAATGGGGATCAACCCCAACACTATCCCTAAAAACACTTCTTTAGTTTTCATCATCAACCTTTTCAATACACATAGGATGCGATCATATGGCAGAACACCACCACCAACCCACTAATACCCGCACTCAGCACACAGCCAGAATGCCAACCCGTGTATTTATAAATCTCTCTAATGGGCAACAGAGACAACACGCCCAACACTAACACGTCTATAAATGCCAAAACATGGGTATGGCAACCATAATTATCCAATGTTATCATGATCCCCATACACATACACAAAGTAAAGATAGGCATGAGCACTAACACCAGCCCTAAGAAAAAATTTTTTATCTTCATTATTATCCTCACAATAACGATGCCATACTAAGCCCCACAGCATGGCTTTGAGGCTAATGGTTTGATTCTAGCATTAAGGGTTTTAAGCTTCTTTGCTTTAGCATGCCTTTGCTTAAAGGCTATTCATTAAGGAAGACAGAATGACAAACATAATCAAAAACATATTCAGGCTAGTCTTAATCAGTTTATGTTGCTTGGGGAGTGTGTATGCGAGTAAAGAGGCAGATCAATACTACGACATCGCTACAGAGGCTCTTTGGAAATACCGCGACGATCCAAAGGCTTTTAAATACTATCAAAAACTAGCTGATATGGGAGATTCTAGGGGTTATGTGGGTCTAGGGTATTTATATAGCAAGTCTACAAGGGTTGGTATAGATTATCCTAAAGCCATAGCATACCTTGAAAAAGCGGGGGCTATGGGGAATGCTGAGGGTTATTTCTTTTTGGGGGAGATATATAACACGCATAGCACTTGGTACGATGCCCCTAAAGATAACTCTAAAGCCGCACAGTATTATGAAAAAGCAGGGGATATGGGGAACGGTGAGGCTTATTTTCTTTTGGGATGGATGTATCGTTATAAAGAGGTTTCTGCAGACACTTCTAAAATCGTAGAATGCTTCCAAAAAGCAGGCGATCTGGGATACAGCAAGGGTTATTTGGTTCTAGGGAGCATGTATGCCTATGGAATGTATGTTTCTACAAACTACACTAAAGCCGCTGCTTATTACCAAAAAGCAATTGATTTAGGCGATCCTGATGGTTATTCGGGTTTGGGGGATTTATACAATCAGAAACAAGACACCAATAAGGCTCTAGAATACTACCAAAAGGCTTGTAAAAAAGGTGAAGACGAAGTTGATTGTGAAGAAGCTGAGGAATTAAAACGCCAGCTCTCTTTGAAAAATAAAAACTCTTTTAAGCCCACAAAAAGGCACGCCTCACAGCCCGTTCTGTAATGCCACACAAAAGGGGTTTTTAGATTTGAATTTTTTTTGGAGCTTACCCTGTGCGTTATGGGCTAAACACGGGCTGTTATCAACATTGACAAGGGGGATTGTCTGCAAATAGCCGATAATCTTAAAATAGTCTTCTATGGTTTGGGTTTTGTAAGTGCCTTTTTGCAAGATGTCTAAACAAGCTTGTTTGAATTTTTGGCGTAAATACTTAGGCTTGAGGCAAAGTTGGGGGTGTTTTTGCAAAGTCGCTACATCTAGCTGTGGTCTAGAGAGGGGATCATCAAAGGTGTAGTAATAGCTCTCATAGAGAAACTCGGCTAGTCTCACATTATATTGGGCGTAATAGGGGGCGTAGAGTTTTTGGTACTCTTTTGTATCAACTGCATCCCCGCAATCACTTTCAAAACCTAGATTGTTGATCGCATAAGTATTGGCATAGCCCCAACTGAGCAACTCGCCCAAGATGGCTTGCGTATCCCCTCCCTTGATTAAGCGGTAAGCCAATTCAACTATTTTAAAATCCTCAAAAAAGGCTTGCACGGGCAACATAGGCTTGGGCTTAACTTGTCTGTTAGTAGTAAAATAGTGCACCGTGTCATCCCAGCTCTTAGGATCAGAGGGGAGCGTGCGTAGAGCCTTGATATAGACATTTAAATCCAAACCTTGTTGGTGCGCTTTAATGAGGGGACCATAGATAAAATCCAACACCTTTAAGTAGTCATTTATGATCTGAGATAAAGGGGGTTTTTTATCTGGATCTGCTGTGTAACCTGCAATCAAGGCAAAGAGATGGAGCATCTCAAAGTTTTTAAGCCAACCCACAAAGTGCGCTTCTTTCTCATTGTGGGGGTTAAATTCTTGCAAGAGGGGGACTTGATTTAAAAATTCTAATCCAAGTTTTTGTATTATGGGTAAAGAATTAATCACAGCGTCATCACTACTCAGATCGTCCTCAGGGCTTGTAGTGGCTGTGGCAGTTGCCATCGTGGTTTGTATTTTTTGGGCGATCTCTAGCAAAGCAGAAGGGGTTGTTGCCCCCAAAGTCCCTAACAAGAGGGCAAGAACAAAAAAACGCATTAAAACTCCTTTTTAAAGCTAGTTTGTAGAGCTTGGCAAAAAGCGTCCTTGGTGTGGAAAAAGAGGGGGGTTTGGTTAGGATTTAAAGCCACACAGGGCACATTATCCATAATGAGAATTCCTAATAGTTCTAGCTGTTTTTTGAAGGCGGGGTGAGGCTTTGCTAAGAGAGTTTGGCATGCTTGCTTTAGTGCTGGGTTTAGGTAGTTAGGATTAAGGCAGATTGTGGGGCGTTTCTGCAAGATTTCAGGGCTGATGTCTTGCAAATCCACATAGGCATCGATGTCTTTAATCACCCGCAACACATGCACCGCATAAAGGTTTTGCATGGCATCAAAGGGGGCTAATTGGGGGTTATTGGCTAAGTTTTTGGCAAAGATTCCGTGTTTTTCCATATAACCGGCATCCTGGTTTAACATGGAGGCAATCAACGCTTTAAACCAATCGTTAAAGATGCCCCAAGCCCCATGGGGTTTATAAAGGTAGCCCACATCATGCACCAAATTTTGTGCAATGCCATCGGGATTAAAACAGAGATAATCTTTCATGGCAGAGCCATAAATTCCTAGCGCATTGTAGGCATCTAAACGGCGTTGGGGTACGGGGCTTTTGGCAAGATAGTGCAAATAGGCATCCATCTCTAACCCTCTTTTTTTAGCCTCAAAAAAGGGTTTGTAAAAAAAATTAAGAGTTTCTAAGAACCTTCGTGCCATCTTGGGGATTGGCGTATCATCAAACATCCCAATCAAATGCATCGCTTCAAATGTTTTGGTGTGTTCTAAAAAATCTTGCTCATAGGCATTAGCGGGGTTAAAAGCCTCAAACAAGGGGACTTGATCTAGTGCTGTGTGCGCTAGTTTCCATATTTGGTCTGAATCCAAATTCTTTTGCAGGGTGCTTAAGTAGGTGGAATAGGGCATACCTTGCGGGGGGATGAGCTTGGATGTTTTGTCCTTGGCTGTTTGCAAGGTCTGCTGTAGGGTTGTGAGTAGTTGGATAAAGGCGGGGGTGGGGGTGTTTAGGGATTCTTGGGGGTTGTCTATTGGAATTACGGTAGTTGATACATCTTCTTTGCCCTGCAGATTTAATACTAAGAGAGCTAAGAGAAGTAGGCGAATCATTTTTATTCCTTTGTCAAATGTTTTTGCAATACCAAACAGATTGCGTTGTCAGACTTAAACACTTGGAGCTTGTCTTGGGAGTTCAAATATACACAGGGGGCGTTGTCAATAGAAATCAAACGCACGAGATGTAATTGCTCTTGAATGTCCTTTGTGTTGTAGGTTTGGGTTTTAAAGAGTTGTAGGCAGGTTTGCTTAGATTTGGGGCTTAAGTATTTGGGATTTAAGCACATCGTGGGGTGGTTTTTTAAGATGGTGGGATCATCGTCTTTTAAGCGGTCGTAAAAAAGGGCGTTGTGGCTGAAGACAAGGATGCGGGCTAAATAAAGGGCAGAAAAATGGCTAGGATCTATTTTTGG
>NZ_FZLB01000045.1:0-5893 GCF_900196775.1 Helicobacter bizzozeronii | reverse complement strand
GCAAGCATTTTTAGACTGATTTTATCCATACTTTTTTGGGTGTTAAGATGTTTGGCAATTTGGTTAAGATTATTGCCCCATTTAGCTAGCTCAATAATCAAATCTTTATTAGCTAAAGCTCTTGCTTTTTTGGCTGAAAATTTTGGCTGTGTTTTAAGCATAGAAGTAAGCGCAAATTGAGAGAAATTGAGATGAGATTTTTTCATCTCAAATTGGATCATCTCCCACTCTTTTTCAGAGAGTCTTAGACGCTTGGTAATGGGCTTTGTAATCAAGGTATTTTCCTCTGTCTTTCTTGGGGGTTCAAGGGGGCGCGCCCCCCTTGCAAGCATACGAGTAGCGTAGCTACGAAGTATATGCTTGCCCTGTAATTATAAAACGATGGCAAGACTCTAGCAAATTGCCATTAAAAGCTGGCTAAAACAAACAAAATCAAATCCTTAAATCTTACAGCTTATACAGGAAAAAAAGTTGTAAAAAATAAGGGGGTTTTTTTAGTTGTGGTTGGGCTGATTTTCTGTGTGCGGATTGGTATGGGTTTTATGCTTTTTAGGGGCGGTATTTTTTGACTTGCCTATCTTGTTAATTGCCCCTTGTAATTTGACCTTTAATCCCTTGAGTTTAGCCCTGAGCTGTTTGACTTCTTTTTCCTTGTCATGCAACTCTTTTTCGCAAGTTTCAATCGCGCTCAAAATCTCTAAAATTTGCTCCTTAGTATGGCTCATTTTTTTCTCCTTATTGGGGTGGTTTTTCTTGATCTGATTATAGCTAACTTTTGGGTGTTGTTGTGGTGTGTTATTTTGGGCTTTAAAAATGTCTAAAGAGTGGGCTGGAAGTTGGATATATTGGTCGGCTATTTTTACCCACCCCTCTAAGGATATTTTGACAAATTTTACACCATAAAAATCTTTCAAAAATTGCTCTACTTTTACGATGTTTTTGAGCTCATTGATAGCGTGGCAAACTACCCCAAAAACTTCAGGGTTTAAGATGATGTAAGGTTCGCCTATAATCTGCTCTAATTCCCTAGCAATTTTGTTTAGATTGGTGGTCTGTAATTGAAACTCCAAATAGCTCAAGCAATTAAAGGTTGTATCTGTCTTAAAATCGTGCGCGACTTTCTTATCCTCAAGCAGGCTATATTTCCCTCCCTTATTAGTCTTAACCATGTGGTAACTTCCCTCGTAATATTCTCGCTCAATTCCCTCAAAAATACTAATCAGCAAGAGAATATCTGTGCTTAGGATTTTTTCCATATCCGCATGCGTTAAATAACCCCTACTTTTCAAATCCTTATCTCTTACCTCTTTTACAGGTTGTCTTGGCACTTGTAAGACCATTTTTTTCTCTCTCATCTCTTGGAATTTTTGGATAGCATTTTGCTCCAAAAACTCAAGGTTCATGATCCTGTTTCCTTTGATAATAATAGGCTCTAAAAGTGTTGGGGAATTGGGGTCGTTTTTCCTGTAAAATCTTGCTAAATCTTTCAGCGCACTCTTATCAACAAAATCATAAATTTTTAGAGCTTTTGCGATAGAAATTTGCAAGATTTGGTATGCCTCTTTTTCTTGGAAAAAAAAGTCTGAGATAGGCACTTGTGTAGGAATAATAATGCGGTATCTCTCTATATTTTTTCGGGTATCTTTGGGCTTGATTTTTAGATAATTTCTGCTAGGAATAATCACAGAAAAAATCTGATGTTTTTTGAGAATTTTTTGAGCCTCTTGCACGCTCAAATAAGGCTCGTTTTCTTGGTTGTCAATGTCAAAAAAAAGAGCGTTATTAAAGCCGATAACATTGGCATGACTGCGCTGGCTTTTTGCGTATTTTTGTCGTGCTTTATCCGCGCAAAAAATCATAGGCGAAGTATCGTATTTTAAAGCTAGTTCTGCTAGCTTTTCAAGGCTCTCAATGTTGTAGATAACCTGCCATTGATTCAGAGCATATTGCGTGCTGTCATGGCAAATGGATAGGCTAAGATTCACGGGGTGCTCTTTGATGAATAAAAACTACTTTTGTGTTGAGCCTATATGCACCTCCGTGTGCTGTGAGTGGTTGCAAAACTTTTTTTTCTACTAGGGTTTTTAGGGCTTTTTGTGCTGTTAGTTGGCTAATACCGCATAACTTCGCAAGTTTTTCGCCTGTAACAAAAACGCTATTTTCTCGATCTCTGAGCTCAATGACCTTGATACAGGCTTTTAGCATTGTGATACTCATGTCGTTCATGCCGTCTTTGATGATGTCATGGATTACGAAACTAGCAAGGAGCGCATTTTCATCAATGTTTGAATTATGCGGTATATGAAGTTCGCATGCCGTGTGTTTCATTTCTCATCACCCTTTTTTTTCTCACGCTTTGGTTTTTTTGTGCTTGTAGTTGCTTTGGTGGTTTTTTCTTGCAAAATCTCCTCCTCGCGTTCGTGGAATCTAAACACAATCGTGCGCCGACTCTCATATCCGCCTTTGAAGATCATGTTCCCATTAACTCTATACGCGCCTCCGCGCGCTGTGAGTGGTTGCAAAACTTTTTTTTCTACTAGGATTTTTAAAGCTCTTTTTGCTGTATCTAGGCTTACATCGCACAATTTTGCGAGTTTCACGGAAGTGACAAAAACGCTATTTTCTCGATCTCTGAGCTCAATGACCTTGACACAAGCCCGCAACAGAGCTCCCCCTATTTCCCCGAGTATGTGAAAAAGCATGCCTGTGAAGAGCTTGTCAAAATTGCAATCTTTTTCTACGATGGCATCACAGATCAAAGCATCGCTTTCTTGTATCTCGCCTGTTTTGATGTTTTTGATATAGATTTCTTGGCGTGTTTCTATCCTCTGTAACTTGGTTGTCTTGGCGTTCTTGATCTTACCGCTCTTGACTCTGCCTTTGGTGGTAGTGTTAGCTGTCTGTGGGTTATCTTTCATTGGTGCTCCTTAATTAGCCTGTTATAAACAAGCATTATTCTAATATTTTTAACTTTAATGTTTGATAAGTTCATTAATTAGTAGGTAATAATCAAACAAATTATTAATAGGAAATAATCAAACAAAAGTATGAAATAATCAAACAAATTACGCTTAAGGTAACCTACCTACATTAATAGGAAATAATCAAACAAAAGTATGAAATAATCAAACAAATTACGCTTAAGGTAACCTACCTACATTAATAGGAAATAATCAAACAAAAGTATGAAATAATCAAACAAAAGTATGAAATAATCATATTGCAATAGCGGCAATGTCCGCTATTTCTAGCGGAAATGTCCGCCAAATTAAAAATTCATCTAACCCCCTAAAATACGGGCTTTAAAGCACTTTTTCAACTAGCCCGACTCTGATCTAAATAAAGCGCATGTCGTTTAAGGTTCAAATTTAGCTTTAAGGTTCGCGCCGTGAAAATTCACAAAAACGCCTTTTCTGTATGAGCTGTAAGATTTAAGGATTTGATTTGTTTTTGTGAGTTTCAACAGGCTGGCCTGTTGAAAAATCGACTCGCGATCGCGCATTAACGATCGTTTTTAATTTTTTGTGCTACAATGCATGCATATCTCCTTTTTGGAGACCAGAGCTTGCTTTTTGGCAAGTTGCCCTGTCCTAGTTGCAGGGAATATTAGTCAATCACTTCGCTTTTGATTCTGTCCTTGATGATTTTGAGCACTTCATCGCCGACCTGTGCGATCTTAGTCCGTCTGCGTTTTGTGTCAAATACGCGGATTTGGTGCAATAGGGCGACTTGTTCTGTGCCATTGCTATCCTTGAAGTTATGATGAAACGGCATGGTTCTCTTTTGGATTTGACTACTGAGTGGCACACCTAGAAACAGCTTGCTAGATAGCAATTTCACAACAAGCACGGGACGCGTGAAGTTAGCAGATTTGCCATAGACTTCGTGTCCGATATTCTGACCAATGCAAATCCAGTAGATGTTACCAACGATGACCTTATGTGGCGGGTTCTTGTCTAGCTTTTTCTTTTGCTCGTTCCAGCTGTCAAATCGTTCAGTCATCTCCCCCTGCCTTTCCCCCTGCTTTGTGGTTGATACAAGCTTGCAAGCCGTAATTTTTCAGACTCGTTTCTAATTGCGCTTGTTGCTCTTGCAACGAAGTCTGTAAATCGCTGTAGCGTTTCTCCTGCTCGCTCACTAGCGTATTGTAGTCTTGCTGTATCTGCCTCTCTAAGCCCTTGTAGCAAAATTGCATCTCTGCTCTGATTTTCTCTAGCTCTGTCTGCACCTCCTGCAACAATGCCTCGTATTTGCGCTTTAAATCGCTCAGAATCGCTTTCAAGCTCTCGGATAGGGTCTGAGTATGGTTTTGTATCTCTTGCGCTTGTAGAGCCTCTAAATCGCATAATTTGGCTATGAGCTCTTGTGATTGTTTCTCTTGCTCCTCGTGAGCTCTCCTCATGCGCTCTAATTGCTCCAAGTAAGCCACTTTCTCGCTCTGCAAGCTCTCGATCTTGCCTTGCAAGCTCTCTACTTCGTTCTGCAAGCTCTCCACTTCGTCTAACAAAGCGCGCTCTAATGCGCTCAGTATCTCTCTCATCATCATCAAAATCCTTACCTCTTACCGCTCTTACCGACTGCGTTTCTTGCCGAGCTTGTTTAGCTTGGCTTTCAACTCGGCTATCTGATCCTTGAGCTCGTGTATCTGCTTGATATGCTCTACCCCCATCGCTGCTATTTCTTGCTCTTTCTCCTCGATCTCTTTGGTGTGGCGTGGATCGATAAAAAGTAGATACACGACTAGCATTAAAAGCGTTGTCAAGGTGCAACTTATGATCGCTGTTAATGTGCTGTTTTTCCTCCCTACTTTTTGCATTTGTGCGATCGCTTGGTTTTGGATCGCTTTGGCTGTAGTTTTGAGCTCTCTGATGTTCTGTGTATCGATCATCTGCAAAGCGTGTTCTACCCTCTCTGTGATTTGTTGCATAGTAACGCTGTTTGTGCGTAATGAGCTCGTGTAATTTTTGTCTAAGATTTGCAACTTCTTTTCTGCGTTCTGTATGATCGTATCTGCGATCTGATTCAGTCTGCTCTCTGCGGTCTGCATGAGCGTGTCTGTGATCTGATTGACTTGCTCTTGTATCTGCTGTTCTTTCTCCTGCTTTTTCTTGATCAGTGTGGCTTCCATGCTTTGCAACATTGCCGAATTGCTCATGGTAAATTTCTCCTTTCAATCGTATGGCTTTTTTGCTCTCAGGCAACTTAACACTGATATAGTCTTTTCCTTGTCGTGTAACTTCAATGCCATGCTCCTCCAAAAGCTCTATAATTTCTTGCCTTGTATCAAGGAAATGATTTTTCACTTTATCGTGTAAAAAATCATCTAGTTCTTGGCAATCTTTAAAGAGCTTTTTTTGCTGGGGAATTTTGGTGTTGCAATGCTGGATTTTTTGCACCCTAGTAAGGTCTTTTGGGTTGCTAAAATTATGCTCCAAATTAACTAGATTTTTCCAAGTATCTATACGCGCTAAATCTGCCCTGTGATAATAGGGGGTAAAAGCTTTCTTTGTAGCTAGATCAATTCTAGGGATAACAAAGTTAAGTTCTAGCCTGCCTTTATCCCTGTGTTCTACCCATAAAATGTTGTAGCGTTCCTGCATTTCATCAGTCAATAAAGCACGCTCAAAACCCTCTATGATTTCTTGCTTTAAATGCTCCGCAATATTGCTCTCTTCAAACGATAGACAGCCTACGCATGTTTTGTGTTTCTGCGTGAGTGTATTGATTAGGTTTCTAGTGAGCTCTGCATTGCCCTTTAAAATCCGCGCTGTGCCTACCTCAAATCTTTCATCTAGCAAGTAGTCAATACTACTCTCACTCCCTCCCTTTTTATTACCCCAAAATTTAACTAACAAAATGCGCCCTAATCTGCTCTAAATTTTTCTCAATCTCT
>NZ_FZLB01000046.1:0-25223 GCF_900196775.1 Helicobacter bizzozeronii | reverse complement strand
TTTCACCGCCCGCTGCTTGAGTTCTTCGGTTTGCGTCTTTCCATAAGGCCAAGTGGAACTTTTGACCGCATAACCAAAAACAGAGGTTTTGTTGCCCGTCAAAGGCTGGTTGGGGTTAATGGTGTCTAACCGAGTGTGTCAACCCAAAAAGAGGAGACCCGCGACTATCGCCCCCCCCCCCCCCCCGTATTAACAACGAATAACTAGCCATAAGAACTCCTTTACTAATAAAATTAAGGCACTGGCATATCGGCGGATTTACAACATGATTTAGACTATTTTGGAGGCATAGTAAGGTNNTTTAAGATCATAAACACTTCCTTTGGTTTAGAAGAGGGGACAAAATGCAAATACACCCGCATTGGTGGCTTTGGTGTTAAAATTTGAGGGATTGGCATAAAAGTATGGAACAAGCCGAACAAATAAGATTCAAGTTTTTTGCATGGGTGCTCCTTTTATCGGAAACCGCACAACATTTACTAAAAATCGTTACACGCCACAAACTAAAGAGTCAAGAAAACTTGACAAATAGATAATAAAGTTGCTATAATATAAGTTTTATGCTGGCTTAGCTCAATTGGTAGAGCAGCTGCCTTGTAAGCAGCAGGTTGGGGGTTCAAGTCCCTTAGCCAGCTCCAGTAGGTGAGATACTCAAGTGGCCAACGAGGGCAGACTGTAAATCTGCTGGCTTTCGCCTTCCGTGGTTCGAATCCACGTCTCACCACCAGTGCGGGAATAGCTCAGTTGGCTAGAGCATCAGCCTTCCAAGCTGAGGGTCGCGGGTTCGAGTCCCGTTTCCCGCTCCAGTTGGGAGATTTGGCAAAGTGCCCATATAGCTCAGGGGTCAGAGCACTTCCTTGGTAAGGAAGAGGTCGGCGGTTCAATTCCGCTTATGGGCTCCAGTTGATGCAAATCCCTTAATGCGGCTTTAAAATTTTAGATAGGAGTCAAATATGGCAAAAGCAAAGTTTGAAAGAAATAAGCCCCATGTCAATGTCGGGACCATTGGGCATGTGGATCATGGCAAAACCACTTTGAGCGCGGCGATCTCTGCGGTGCTGTCCCTAAAAGGTTTGGCTGAACTCAAGGATTATGACAATATTGACAACGCCCCTGAGGAAAAAGAAAGGGGCATTACCATCGCCACTTCTCACATTGAATACTCCACAGAAAACCGCCACTACGCCCATGTGGATTGCCCCGGACACGCTGACTATGTGAAAAACATGATCACCGGTGCTGCCCAAATGGATGGTGCGATTTTGGTGGTGTCTGCTGCTGATGGTCCCATGCCCCAAACCCGCGAACACATCTTATTAGCCCGCCAAGTGGGTGTGCCCTATATCGTGGTGTTTTTGAACAAGCAAGACATGGTCGATGACCAAGAGTTGTTAGACCTCGTGGAAATGGAAGTGCGCGAGCTTTTGAGCCAATACGAATTCCCCGGAGATGATACCCCCATCATTGCTGGCTCAGCTCTTAAAGCCCTTGAGGAAGCCAAATCAGGTAGCGTGGGCGAATGGGGTCAAAAAGTTTTGCAACTCATGGAAGAAGTGGATAAATACATCCCCACTCCAGAGAGAGATACAGAAAAAGCTTTCTTGATGCCCGTAGAGGATGTGTTCTCTATTGCGGGGCGGGGCACCGTTGTTACGGGTCGGATTGAACGGGGCGTGGTGAAAATCGGGGATGAAGTGGAAATTGTGGGCATTAAAGACACCCAAAAAACCACCGTTACGGGTGTGGAAATGTTCCGCAAAGAACTTGAAAAAGGCGAGGCTGGGGACAATGTGGGCGTATTGCTCAGAGGCACGAAAAAAGAGGAAGTCTTCCGCGGTATGGTGCTTTGTAAGCCCGGCTCCATCACCCCCCATAAGAAATTTGAAGGCGAAGTCTATGTCCTCTCCAAAGAGGAAGGCGGCCGCCATACGCCCTTTTTCAATGGCTATCGCCCCCAATTTTATGTGCGCACCACCGATGTAACCGGCTCTATCACCTTGCCTGAAGGCACAGAGATGATCATGCCCGGGGATAATACTAAAATTGTGGTGGAGCTCATCAGCTCTATTGCCCTAGAACTGGGGACAAAATTTGCGATCCGCGAAGGTGGTAAAACCGTAGGTGCGGGCGTGGTTACAAAGATCATTGAGTAGTTAGGGGATCATTGTGAAAGTTAAGGTAGGTTTGAAGTGTTTGGGGTGTGAGGAGATCAACTACAGCACCACCAAGAACGCCAAAACAAACACAGAGAAACTGGAGCTCAAGAAGTTTTGTCGCAGAGAGAACAAGCACACCCTGCACAAGGAGATCAAGCTCAAGAGCTAGCGGATGGGGAGGGGTGAAGGTCAGTAGCTCCAATGGTAGAGCGTCGGTCTCCAAAACCGGTTGTTGGGGGTTCGAGTCCCTCCTGGCCTGCCAGTGGGTGTCAGATTTTAAAAGTGGGTGGCATGAAGAAGTTATTATCTCAGTATAAATTGACAAAAGAAGAGCTCTCAAAGGTGATTTTTCCGCTCAAAGAGCAGATTCGCAACGCCTTAATATCCGTTTTGGTTGTGGTAACGATCATTACGCTGTTTTTGACTTTGATAGATTTTGTTTTGTCAGCCTTTGTTTCTAGCGTGCTATAGGGGGATTTAATGGGTATGGAGTGGTATGCGATCCAAACTTATTCGGGGAGCGAACAGGCGGTTAAAAAAGCCATTGAAAACATGGTGAGTGATCACAATATCGCCGATCGTGTTCAGGAGGTGATTGTGCCCACTGAGGATGTGATCGAGCTCTCTAAAAAGAGCAAGAATAAAGTTACCGAGCGGAGTTTATATCCGGGTTATGTGTTTATTAAGGTGGATTTAGACGAGGTGCTTTGGCATAAAATCCAATCCTTGCCACGGGTTAGCCGTTTTATCGGGGAGAGCAAAAAACCCACCCCCTTAGGGGAGGCAGACATCAACAATATTTTAGAGAAAATGACCCACCGCGCAGCCCCCAAGCCCAAGATTTACTATGAGCGCGGGGAGGTGGTGCGCATCATTGAGGGGCCTTTTGCGAATTTTACGGCTGTCGTGGAAGAATACGATGTCGAGCACCGCAAATTAAAACTGAATGTGTCTATTTTTGGGCGCAATACTTTGATTGAGATTTTATATTCTCAAGTCGAAAAAATCATTTAAGGAGCATGCATGGCAAAAAAAGTTGTCGGGCAGATTAAATTACAAGTCCCAGCGGGCAAGGCTAACCCATCTCCACCCATCGGTCCGGCTTTGGGTCAGAGGGGCGTGAATATCATGGAGTTTTGCAAGGCGTTTAACGAACGCACAAAGGACATGGGGAGCTTTAATATCCCTGTCATCATCACGGTTTATCAAGACAAAAGTTTCACTTTTATCACCAAAAAGCCCCCCGTTACAGACTTGATTAAAAAAGCCAGCGGGGTGGCTAAAGGCTCAGATAACCCCCTTAAAAACAAGGTGGGTAAGCTCACCATGCAACAAGTAGAGGAGATCGCCCAAAACAAAATGGAGGATCTCAACACCACCACCCTAGAGGCAGCCAAAAAGATTGTCATGGGGAGTGCTAGGAGCATGGGCATTGAGGTTGTAGATTAGGAGAGAAAACATGGCAAAAGTGGCAAAAAGATTGCAAAAACTAGCAGAGAAGTTTGATAAAGACAGGGTGCATAGCGTTCAAGAGGGCGTTAGTGTGGTCAAATCCCTAGCTTCAGCTAAGTTTGATGAAAGTGTGGAAGTGGCGTTGCGTTTGGGGGTCGATCCCAGACATGCCGATCAAATGGTGCGTGGGGCGGTGGTCTTGCCCCATGGCACCGGTAAAAAAGTGCGTGTGGCTGTCTTTGCTAAGGACATCAAGTTAGATGAAGCCAAAGAGGCGGGGGCTGATGTGGTCGGGGGCGAGGATTTGGCTGAGGAGATCAAAAATGGGAACACCAATTTTGACATGGTGATTGCCACCCCGGACATGATGGCGGTTGTGGGGAAGGTCGGGCGTATTTTAGGACCAAAAGGGCTTATGCCCAACCCCAAAACCGGCACGGTTACAATGGACATTAAAAAAGCGGTGAGCAATGCCAAAAGCGGGCAGGTCAATTTCCGCGTGGATAAAAAGGGCAATTTGCACGCCCCCATTGGCAAAGCAAGCTTTAGTGAAGAGCAGATCCAACAAAACCTATTGGAGCTAGTCCGCACGCTCAACAAACTCAAACCCAGCACTTCCAAAGGGAAATATATCCGCAATGGTGTGGTGTCTTTGAGCATGTCCCCGGGTGTGCGTTTGGATTGCCAAGAGTTGATGGACGCAAAATAATTCATCTTAGACTTAAGAAACAAGGGCGGTTGCTTGATTTACTTTAGTAGCCTTGTGGAAGTCAGGTCGGAAAGGAGGAAACCATGAATAAAGAGCAAAAGCAAGAGCTGGTGGCGCGCTTAAAAGAAGCGTTTGTTGGCATGGAGGCTTTGGTGGTGTGTGATTATAAGGGCTTGCCCGTCAAGCACTTAGAGCAGTTACGCAATGCCGCTAGAGTGCAGGGTATTAGTGTGCAGGTGATTAAAAACACCCTAGCTAGCCTAGCCCTTCAAGAAGCCGGTCTAAGCCCCTTAGAGCTCAAAGAAACCAATATCTTTGTTTGGGGAGGCGATCAGATCGCTTTGTCTAAATTGGTGATGGGCTTTGCTAAGGAGCACAAGGATCATTTCCACATCAAAACCGGGCTTTATGAAAAACAAGCTGTGGACCGCGCACATGTGGAGGCAATCTCTAAATTACCCAGCAAAGAAGAGCTTATTGGCATGCTCTTGTCTGTTTGGATGGCACCAGCAAGATATTTTGTTACCGGTTTGGACAATTTGAGAAAAGCAAAAGAACAAGAATAAAGGATGACTATGGCAATTAGCAAAGAAGATGTTTTAGAATACATCGGCGGTTTGAGCGTTTTAGAGCTGAGTGAGCTTGTTAAAGCGTTTGAAGAAAAATTTGGCGTGAGCGCGACACCTGTAGCGGTGGCTGGGGCTGTAGCCGGAGCACCTGCTGAGGTCGTTGAGGAAAAAACCGAGTTTAGCGTGGTGCTCGCTGAAACTGGGGCGGAAAAAATCAAGGTCATTAAGGTCGTGCGTGAGATCACCGGGCTAGGGCTTAAAGAAGCTAAAGAAGCCACCGAGAAAACCCCGCATGTGCTCAAAGAAGGCGTGAATAAAGAAGAGTCTGAAGCCATCAAGAAAAAACTCGAAGAGGTGGGGGCAAAAGTCGAAATCAAATAGTTTTTTGCCTTTAAAAGGAGGGGAAAGGAGGGGAGATAAGTGGCGCAAGGATGTAGCGTGCGTTATTTAGGTCAATCTACCCAAAGCTTCAAATCCACCAATAAAGGTTTATAGACATGGATACTTTAAGGAATCGCTTACGCGCGGATTTTACACGACTCCCCCAAGAGCTAGAAGTCCCCAACCTCTTACTCTTGCAAAAAGACAGCTATGAGGCGTTTTTGTACGCCAAAGAAGGTAGGGAGAGTGGGATTGAAAGGGTCTTTAAATCCGTCTTCCCCATTCATGACACCCAAAACCGCATCACCCTTGAATATGGCGGGTGTGAGTATGGGAAATCCAAATACACCGTGAGAGAAGCCATGGAAAGAGGGATCACCTACTCTGTTCCCTTGAAAATCAAGATCCGTTTGATTTTATGGGAGAGGGATTCTAAGAGTGGGGAGAAACTGGGGGCTAAGGACATTAAAGAACAGAATATTTTTATCCGTGAAATCCCCTTGATGACCGATCGCACTTCCTTTATCATCAATGGCGTTGAGCGTGTGGTGGTCAATCAGCTCCACAGGAGCCCGGGCGTGATCTTTAAAGAGGAAAAGTCCTCCACCAGCGCAAACAAGCTCATTTACACCGGGCAGATCATCCCCGATCGGGGATCGTGGCTTTATTTTGAATACGATGTGAAAGATGTTTTGCATGTGCGTATCAACAAACGCCGCAAGGTTTCGGCTACGATTTTATTTAGGGCACTAGGTTATAGCAAGCAGGACATCATTAAAATTTTCTACCCGTTGTTAAAGGTGCGTTACAAAGCCATCAGCCCCACAGAGGGCAAGTATTTTATCCCCTTTGAGAGCATTGATGCCAATAGCCGGGTGGATTTTGATCTCAAAGACGATCAGGGGAATATTTTGGTGGCAGCGACCAAAAAGATCACGGCTAAAAAAGCCAGAGAAATCAAAGAGAGTGGGGTAGAATGGGTGGAATACCCCACCAATATTTTACTCAATCGCTGCCTAGCCGAGCCGGTTTTAGATAGCGATGGAGGCGTGTTGTTAGACACCCTAACCCAGCTAGAAGCCCCCAAATTAGAAAAAATGCGCGCTAGTGGCATTGAGGAATTTGTGATCGCCAATGATTTAGCTTTAGGGCATGATGCTTCCATCATCAAATCCTTTGGCACCGATGCCGAGTCGCTCAAAAACGAATCGCTCAAATTACTCAAACAAAGTGAGAAAATAGAGGATGAAAATGCCCTAGCGGCTGTGCGCATTTACAAGGTGATGCGCCCGGGCGATCCTGTAACCCCAGATGTGGCTAAGGCTTATGTGCAACAACTCTTTTTTGATCCTGAGCGTTACGATTTGACCATGGTTGGGCGCATGAAAATGAATCACAAATTGCATTTAAAAGTGCCCGATTATGTAACCGTGCTCACCCACGAGGACATCATTGAGACGGTGAAATACTTGATTAAAATCAAAAATGCCGAAGGGCAGATTGACGATCGCGATCACTTGGGTAATCGCCGTATTAGGGCAGTGGGCGAGCTCTTGGCTAATGAATTGCATGAGGGATTGATGAAAATGCAAAAGAGCATTAAAGACAAGCTGACCACCATGAACACCAACATAGATACGCTCATGCCCCATGATTTGGTTAATTCTAAGATGATCACCAGCACCATTTTAGAGTTTTTCATGAGCGGGCAACTCTCCCAGTTTATGGACCAAACCAACCCGCTCTCCGAGGTTACCCACAAACGCCGTTTGTCCGCTTTGGGTGAGGGGGGGCTAGTCAAGGATCGCGTAGGCTTTGAGGCTAGAGATGTGCACCCCACCCACTATGGGCGTATCTGCCCCATTGAAACTCCAGAGGGGCAAAATATCGGGCTGATTAACACCCTATCCACCTTCACCCGTGTCAATGACCTAGGTTTCATTGAAGCCCCTTATAAAAAGGTGGTAGATGGCAAGGTCAGCGATGAAGTGGTTTATTTGACCGCCATCCAAGAAGAGGGGCAAGTCATCGCTCCGGCGAGTACGCTGGTGGATAAACAAGGCTATATTCAAGAGGATTTGGTCGAAACCCGTGTGGGCGGGGAAATTGTGCTCAATGAAAAGCACAAAGTTACCTTAATGGATTTGAGCTCACGCATGCTCGTGGGCGTGGCAGCCTCGCTCATCCCCTTTTTAGAACATGACGATGCTAACCGCGCGCTTATGGGCACCAACATGCAACGCCAAGCCGTGCCCCTTTTAAAGGCAGAAACTCCCATCGTGGGCACGGGCATTGAAAAGATCATCGCACGCGATTCATGGGGGAGTGTGAAAGCCCAACGCGGGGGGGTTGTCGAAAAAGTGGATTCCAAAAACATCTACATTTTAGGTGAGGATGACAAAGAAACCTACATCGATGCCTATTTGTTACAAAAAAACCTACGCACCAACCAAAACACTTGCTTTAACCAAGTCCCCATTGTCAAGGTGGGCGATGTGGTGGAGGCTGGGCAGATTATCGCTGATGGCCCTAGCATGGATCAAGGTGAGCTAGCCTTAGGGAAAAATATCCGCGTGGCGTTCATGCCATGGAATGGCTATAACTTTGAAGATGCGATCGTGGTGAGCGAGAAGATCACCAAAGAGGACATCTTTACTTCCGTGCATATCTATGAAAAAGAGATTGAGGCTAGAGAGCTCAAACACGGGATCGAGGAATTTAGCGCAGATATTCCCGATGTCAAAGAGGAGGAAGTCGCCCACTTAGATAGCGGGGGGATTGTTAAGATCGGGACTTATGTGAGTGCGGGGATGATTTTAGTGGGCAAGGTGTCTCCCAAAGGCGAGATGAAAAGCACGCCAGAGGAGCGACTCTTGCGCGCCATCTTTGGGGACAAGGCTGGGCATGTGGTGAATAAATCGCTTTATTGCCCCCCCTCGCTAGAGGGGACGGTGATTGGGGTGAATATCCTCACCAAAAAGGGCTATGAAAAAGACGCGCGCGCCATTAGTGCTTATGAGGAGGAAAAGGCGGTTTTAGACATTGAGCATTACGATCGCTTAACCATGCTCAATCGCGAGGAGCTATTGCAAATTAGCTCGATTTTCTCCAAAGAACCCCTAGAGGAGGCGACCACGCTTAACGAGGTTGAATACGCTAAGGGTGCTTGC
Organism: Helicobacter bizzozeronii; assembly: GCF_900196775.1. Lineage (NCBI taxonomy): Bacteria > Pseudomonadati > Campylobacterota > Epsilonproteobacteria > Campylobacterales > Helicobacteraceae > Helicobacter > Helicobacter bizzozeronii. Next base: position 16,786 of record NZ_FZLB01000046.1, on the reverse strand, counting down.
ATCCCTAAAGAGGTGGTTTTAGAAATTAACCGCTTTGCGCTCAATTCGCTTGCCAAGAAATATAAAAAAGAGGTTCAAGATCGCTTTGAGCAAATCAAAGCCAACTTCTTAGAACAAAAGAAAATCTTAGGCCAAGAGCACGAGGAAAAACTCTCGATCTTAGAAAAAGATGACATCTTGCCTAATGGGGTCATCAAGCAGGTTAAAATTTACATCGCCACCAAGCGCAAGCTCAAGGTGGGGGATAAAATGGCAGGGCGGCATGGCAATAAGGGCATTGTCTCTAACATCGTGCCCATTGCGGATATGCCCTACACCGCTGATGGCGAACCAGTCGATATTGTGCTCAACCCCTTAGGCGTGCCCAGCCGCATGAATATCGGGCAGATTTTAGAAGTGCATTTGGGCTTGGTGGGCAAGCAATTAGGGGATCAAATCAGTACCCTTTTAGAACAACACAACACCGACATGCTCAAAAAATTACGCGCCAAAATGCTTGAGATCGCCCATGTGGTGAATGTGGATAACCATGACCTAGCCCATATGCTGGAAAAATGCAGCGATGAGGTGCTTTTGGGCTATGCACGGGATTGGAGTTCTGGGGTGAAGTTTGCGATCCCTGTTTTTGAGGGCATCTCTGGCGAGCAGTTCATGAATCTCTTTAAGCTGGCTCAAATTGATTTGGATGGCAAAACCGAGCTTTATGATGGGCGCACGGGCGAAAAGATGAAAGAACGGGTGAATGTGGGCTATATGTACATGCTCAAATTGCACCACTTGGTGGATGAAAAGGTGCATGCCAGAAGCACGGGCCCCTATTCTTTAGTAACCCACCAGCCTGTGGGCGGGAAAGCCCTTTTTGGGGGGCAACGCTTTGGGGAAATGGAAGTTTGGGCACTAGAGGCTTATGGGGCAGCCCACACGCTTAAAGAGATGCTCACCGTGAAATCTGATGACATCCGCGGGCGTGAGAATGCCTATAAAGCCATCGCACGGGGCGAACATGTGGGCGAGTCTGAAATCCCGGAAACTTTCTATGTCTTAACCAAAGAATTACAATCTTTGGGGCTGGATGTCAATATCTTTAATGAAGAAGTGGATGAATTTGGTGCGCCTAAGCCCATTGTGATCAAAGAGGACGATCGCCCCAAAGACTTTAGCTCCTTCCAGCTGACACTGGCTAGCCCAGAGAAGATCAAAGAGTGGAGTTATGGGGAGGTCAAAAAGCCTGAGACCATCAACTACCGCACCCTCAAGCCCGAACGGGACGGGCTCTTTTGCATGAAAATCTTTGGGCCCACTAAGGATTATGAATGTCTGTGTGGCAAATACAAAAAGCCCCGTTATAAGACTATCGGCACTTGTGAAAAATGCGGGGTCGCCATCACCAGCTCTAAGGTGCGATCTTTCCGCATGGGGCATATTGAATTAGCCACGCCCGTAGCGCATATTTGGTATGTGAGCTCCTTGCCTAGCCGCATTGGCACGCTACTAGGGATCAAGATGAAGGACTTAGAACGCGTGCTTTACTATGAAGCCTACATTGTCAAAGAACCCGGCGAGGCTTTTTATGACAACGAATGCACCAAGCCCATTTGCAAATACGACATTTTAAACGAGGAGCAATTCCAGAGCGTGGCGCGCCTCAATGAAGACAAGGGTTTTATAGCACACATGGGCGGGGAGGTGATCAAGGACCTTTTAGAGGAGTTGGACTTAGTCGCCTTGCTTAGAAACCTTAAAGAGGAGGTCAAGGAGACCAATTCAGATGCTAAGAAAAAGAAACTCATCAAACGCCTTAAAGTCGTGGAGAGCTTTTTAAATTCGGGTAACCGCCCCGAGTGGATGATGCTAACCGCTTTGCCCGTCTTGCCCCCTGATTTGCGTCCGCTTGTGGCTTTGGATGGGGGTAAGTTTGCGGTGAGCGATGTCAATGAGCTGTATAGAAGGGTGATTAATCGCAACCAACGCTTAAAACGGCTCATGGAACTGGGCGCACCCGAGATCATCGTGCGCAATGAAAAACGCATGTTGCAAGAAGCCGTAGATGCCTTGTTTGATAATGGCAGAAACGCTAACGCTGTCAAAGGTGCCAACAAACGCCCCTTAAAATCGCTCTCAGAGATCATCAAGGGCAAACAAGGGCGTTTCCGCCAAAACTTACTCGGTAAGCGGGTGGATTTCTCCGGGCGTAGCGTGATTGTGGTGGGGCCCAACTTGCGCATGGATGAATGCGGGTTGCCTAAAAACATGGCACTAGAGCTCTTCAAACCCCATTTGCTCTCTAAATTAGAAGAAAAGGGCTTTGCGACCACGCTCAAGCAAGCCAAGCGCATGATTGAGCAAAAAAGCAATGAGGTTTGGGAGTGCTTGGAGGAGATCGTGCAGGGTTACCCCGTGTTGCTCAACCGCGCCCCCACTTTGCACAAACAATCCATCCAAGCCTTCCACCCTAAATTAATCGATGGCAAGGCGATCCAGTTGCACCCCCTAGTGTGTTCCGCCTTTAACGCCGACTTTGATGGGGATCAAATGGCAGTGCATGTGCCCTTAAGCCAAGAGGCGATCACCGAGTGCAAGGTTTTAATGTTGAGCTCGATGAATATTTTATTGCCTGCCAGTGGCAAGGCGGTCGCCGTGCCCAGCCAAGATATGGTGTTGGGGCTTTATTATCTCTCGTTAGAAAAGAGTGGGGTATTAGGGGAGCACAAACTCTTTTCCAGCGTGCATGAGGTTTTAATGGCTGTGGATAGCAAGGTGCTTGATTTGCACGCTAAGGTGCGTGTTTTGCACGATCGCCACATTTTACACACCACCGCCGGGCGTTTGGTGCTCAAATCCATTTTACCCGACTTTGTGCCCATACACCTATGGAATAAAATGATGACCAAAAAGGACATTGGGGCATTGGTGGATTTTGTGCATAAAGAGAGTGGGATTGGAGCCAGTGCGCGCTTTTTGGACAATCTTAAAATGCTGGGCTTTCGCTACGCCACTAAGGCGGGAATCTCTATCTCTATGGAAGATATTATCACGCCCAAAAACAAAATCCGCATGGTCGAAAGTGCCAAAGAAAAGGTGCGTGCCATTCAGGCGCAATTTGAGGGTGGGCATTTGACCACACAAGAACGCTATAACAAAATCATCGACATCTGGACCGAGGTCAATGACCAGATGAGCAAAGAGATGATGCAAGCCATCGCACAAGACAAAGAGGGCTTTAACTCGATTTATATGATGGCTAATAGCGGGGCTAGGGGTTCAGCGGCACAAATACGGCAACTCTCAGCCATGCGGGGGTTGATGACAAAACCTGATGGGACAATCATTGAAACGCCCATTATCTCCAACTTTAAAGAGGGCTTGAATGTCCTAGAATATTTTAACTCCACGCACGGGGCGCGCAAGGGGCTAGCCGATACGGCGTTGAAAACCGCCACAGCGGGCTATCTCACCCGCAAGCTCATCGATGTTTCCCAAAATGTCAAGGTGGTTCAAGAGGATTGCGGCACGCATGAGGGAATCGAGATCACCGATATAACGGTGGGTAGCGAACTCATCGAACCGCTAGAAGAACGCATTTTTGGGCGCGTTTTGGTGGAGGACATCATCGATCCGCTCACAAACGAGGTCTTGTTAAATGCCGATACAATGGTGGATGAGGAAAAGGCTAAAAAGATCATTGAAGCAGGAATCAAGTCCGTAACGATTCGCACGCCCGTAACCTGTAAGGCGCAAAAGGGCGTGTGTGCCAAGTGCTATGGTCTGAATTTGGGCGAGGGCAAGATGGTCAAACCGGGCGAGGCGGTGGGGGTTGTGGCCGCCCAGTCTATCGGCGAGCCGGGCACACAATTAACCCTAAGGACTTTCCATGTGGGCGGGACAGCCTCAAGGAGCCAAGAGGAGCATGAAATTATCGCCAACAATGAAGGCTTTGTGCGTTTCTTTAATGTTAAAACCTACCAAAACAAGGAGGGTAAAAATATCATTGTCAATCGCCGCAATGCTGCAATTTTGGTGGTTGAGCCCAAGATCAAAGCCCCTTTTGCTGGCGTGTTGAAAATTGACAGCGCGCATGAAGAGGTCGTTTTGAGCGTGGTGGGCGAGGGGCAAGAGGCTAAGTTTGTGCTGCGCAAAAGCGATGTGGCTAAACCCAATGAGTTAGCGGGCGTGAGTGGCAAGATTGAGGGTAAAATTTATCTGCCCTATGCCAGCGGGCATGCCGTGCGTGAGGGCGGGAGCATCGCAGACATCATCAAAGATGGCTGGAATGTGCCTAATCGCATCCCCTATGCGAGCGAGATTGCCATTAACGATAACGACCCGATCACCCAAGAAATCAGCGCCAAAGAAAAGGGCGTGGTGAAGTATTACCACTTGGTGGGCGATCACTTGGAACGCTCTAGGGGTATTCGGGCTGGCGATGTGGTGCAAGAAAAGGGCTTGTTTGCTGTGGTGGCTGATGAGAACGATCAAGAGGCGATCCGCCACTACATCGCTAGAGACTCGGTTGTAGAAGTGGATGATAATAGCCCTGTTGAAAGCGATACACTTTTGGTTAGACCCAGTCAAGATGCTAAGAATGTGATCGCCTCATGGGATCCTTACAACACGCCCATTATTGCTGATGCCAGCGGGGTGGTGCGTTACATGGATATTATTGCCGGGGTGAGCGCAACTGAGAGCGAGGATGAAAATACGGGGGTGCGCACTTTGGTGATCAATGAGTATATCCCCAGTGGCTACAAACCCAGTCTATTACTAGAAACCGATGGGCAGAGTATCCAGTATTTGCTAGAGCCCAAAACCTCTATTGTGGTCGATGAGGGCATGGCTGTTGAGGTTGCCGACATCTTGGCTAAAATCCCCAAAGCCACTATCAAATCTAAAGACATCACGGGCGGGCTACCCCGTGTTTCGGATATTTTTGAGGCTAGAAAATCCAAGCCCAAAGACATCGCAATCTTAAGCGAAATTGATGGGGTGGTGAGCTTTGGCAAGAGCGCGCGCAATAAAGAGCGGGTGTTGATCACCTCTGCTGATGGGCGCAGCGTAGAATATTTTGTGGATAAGGGCAAGCAGATTTTAGTCCATGCCAATGAATTTGTGCATGCGGGCGAGGCGATCACCGATGGCGTGGTGAGCAGCCATGACATCTTACGCATCAGTGGGGAAAAAGAGCTACACAAATACATTGTGAGCGAGGTCCAACAAGTCTATCGCCGCCAAGGGGTGAGCATTGCTGACAAGCACATTGAGATCATCGTCTCCCAAATGTTGCGCCAAGTGCGGATTCTAGATAGCGGGGATACCAAGTTCATTGAGGGCGATTTGGTGAGCAAAAAGCACTTTAAAGAGGAGAACCAACGCATCTTAGGTCTCAAGGGTGAGCCTGCCATTGCCGAGCCTGTGCTGCTAGGGATCACCCGTGCTGCCATTGGGAGCGATAGCATTATCTCAGCAGCCAGCTTCCAAGAGACCACAAAAGTGCTCACAGAAGCCAGCATCGCGATGAAAAAGGACTTTTTAGAAGACCTCAAAGAAAATGTCGTCCTAGGGCGTATGATCCCGGTGGGCACGGGGCTTTACAAGGATAAAAAAGTGGGGGTTAAAATTGAGGAGGAGCGTGCCAAACACTCATGAAAATCCCCCCTCTGGGGGCTAGAAACAGTAATATAAATTCTATAAAATTCTATAAAACCATACAAGTTTTTTATAGAATTATTTTTTCCACAATAGCCCCAATTTTTGCTAAAATAAGCGTTGCCTTTAGTAGGCAGAGTTCCTGCCCAATTTACGCTTGCGGACATGCGAAAAGCCAAGCACCTTCAAAACCAAAGGTGTAGAGCAGGCATGGATGAAACAAGAATACAGCAGAAATCCCAGCCTTGTAGAATTTTGCAGGGTTTTGTATTTTATAGATCTGTAAGAACGGCGCAACTGGCTAACTAAAATCTTGGCATGTTTTAGGTGTTAACCCCCCCATGCCATGCTGGGTATTTGGTGAGGCTAGCACAACCCAAAAACATATCTTCCATACAACCGACCCTAGAGACATCCCAACTATCCAAAGATTGGTTAAATTGCGTGCAGTTGTGGAACATCCCGCACATATCCCACACGGCAGAGACATCCCACTTATCAAGGGGCTGGTTAAAAGATGAGCAACCCCTAAACATGCCCACCATATCCGCTACACCCGACACATCCCATTGGTTTAAAGGCTGGTTGAATTGTGTGCAGTTATAAAACATCCCTCCCATCTCCCGAACACTGGACACATCCCAGCTATCAAGGGGTTGGTTGAATGCCACACAGCCCAAAAACATTTTCCCCATTTTCCTCACTCTAGAGACATCCCAATTATCCAAAGATTGGTTAAATTGTGTGCAACCAAAAAACATGCCCCACATGTCCCACACACCCGAGACATCCCAGTTACTCAGGGGCTGGTTAAAAGAGAGGCAATCTCTAAACATGCCCCCCATGTCTCCCACACAGGACACATCCCAGCTATTCAAAGCTTGGTTAAATTGCGTGCAGTTATAAAACATCCCCCGCATATCCACCACCCTAGAGACATCCCAGCTATCAAGGGGTTGGTTGAATGCCACACAGCCCAAAAACATCCGCCCCATGTCCCTTACCCTAGAGACATCCCAGCGGTTTAATGGCTGGTTAAAGACCTTGCACCCACTAAACATCCAATCCATGTATTTTACCCTAGAGACATCCCAATTATCGAGGGGTTGGTTAAAAGATAAGCAATCTTTAAACATGCCCTCCATATTTTTAGCACTAGAGACATCCCAGCGATTCAAAGGCTGGTTAAACACCACACAGCCAAAAAACATCCTATACATATCCACGACACTAGACACATCCCAACTATCCAAAGATTGGTTAAAGGCTGTGCAACCCGCAAACATCCAACCCATGTCTGTAACGCTAGACACATCCCAACTATCCAAAGATTGGTTGAAGTTTCCACACTCAAAAAACATGGCATTCATGTTTTTGACACTAGACACATTCCAGTTACCCAAGGGCTGGTTAAATTGCGTGCAACCTGCAAACATGCCCATCGTATCCATTACATTAGAAACACCCCAACTATTCAAGGACTGGTTAAAAGATGAACAACCTCTGAACATACCCCTCATGTCTGCAACACTAGAGACATCCCACTTGTCCAAGGGCTGGTTAAAGTTTCCGCACCGCCCAAACATGCTATACATGTCCATAACTTTAGACACATCCCAGCTATTTAGAGATTGGTTAAAAGCCGTGCAATCTTCAAACATCCCCTCCATAGACACTACACCCGAGACATCCCAACCATCCAAAGATTGGTTAAAGGCTGTGCAACCTGCAAACATTCTTTGCATATTTTGCACACCCGAGACATCCCACTTGCTCAAGGGTTGGTTAAAAGATAAGCAATCTTTAAACATGCTCCCCATATCCACAACATGGGAAACATCCCACTTCTCCAAAGGCTGGTTAAATTTTTCACAGCGACTAAACATGTCCCCCATATCCGTAACTTTGGACACATCCCAGCTATTTAGGGGCTGGTTAAATTGGCTACACCCCTCAAACATGCAATTCATATCCATAACTTTGGACACATCCCAATTATCCAAAGATTGGTTAAAGGCTATGCAACCCGCAAACATCCAACCCATGTTTGTAACGCTAGACACATCCCAACACTCTAAGGGCTGGTTAAACACCACACAGCCAAGAAACATCTTAAACATGTTTGTAACACCAGACACATCCCACTTCTCCAAGGGTTGATTGAAATTTTCACAACAATAGAACATGCGTTCCATATTTGTAACGCTAGAAACATCCCACTTCTCCAAAGGCTGGTTAAATTTTTTACAGCAATCGAACATGTCCTCCATATCCGTAACTTTGGACACATCCCACTTGTCCAATGGCTGGTTAAAAGCCGTGCAATCATAAAACATGCCCGTCATGCTTGTAATATTAGAAACATCCCAGCTATTTAAGGGCTGGTCAAACACATGGCAACTATCAAACATATAATGCATGTTCGTTACTTGAGACACATCCCAGCTATCCAAAGATTGGTTAAATTTAGTGCAGTTACCAAACATCTTTTCCATGTTTTCCACACGGGACACATCCCACTTGTCCAATGGCTGGTTAAAGTTTCCGCACCATTGAAACATGTGATCCATGTTTGTAACACTCGAGACATCCCAGCTATTCAGGGGCTGGTTAAATTGGCTACACCATCTAAACATGCGTTCCATGTTTGTAACGCTAGACACATCCCAGCTATTTAGAGATTGGTTAAATTTATTGCAATCTTTAAACATCTCTTTCATGCTTGTAACACTAGACACATCCCAGCTATCCAAAGGGTGGTTAAATTGTGTGCAGTTACAAAACATGCCCTCCATGTTGCTTACCCGGGACACATCCCAAGTTTCTAAGCCCTTAAAATTTGTGCGTTCTGACTGATAAAACAACCAACTCAGGTCTTTTAAGCCTCCAATATCAATTTCAGCCAAATGGACTCTTTTATTTTTGATTAATTTTTGGAGTTCTGCTTTATTTTTGGGGAAGTATTTTCTTTCATAGGATCGTTGTTTCAAGCAAATCCTTTGGGGCAAGACTTAAAAAAGCGTATTTTACCACACCAAGCATTAGCCTAAGTTTTGCCCATCTTTGGCTTGCCAGCTTGAATTAAATAAAATGCAATGGCTCAGCCGTTTTTATGGCGTGATCTGCTAAAATAAGCCCTCATCCCTCATCAAAGGTTTGCCATGAAAAAAGTTGCTGTATTGATGGGGAGCCAAAGCGATATGCCAATCGTGCAAGAGGGGATCAAAATCTTACAAGATTTTGGCGTGCCCTTTGAATGGCGCATACTCTCAGCGCACCGCACCCCCCAAGCTCTCAAAAGTTTTGTTTTGGAGGGTGGTTGTGGCGTGTTTATCGCTGCTGCTGGCAAAGCCGCACATTTAGCAGGTGTGGTAGCCTCGCTCACCACTAGCCCGGTCATCGCTTTACCCATTTTAACCTCCGATCTAGGCGGGCTGGATTCCTTGCTCTCTAGCGTGCAGATGCCCAAAGGTATCCCAGTGGCTTGCGTGGGGATCAATGCGGCTAGCAATGCCGCACTGCTGGCTTTACAAATTTTGGCTCTAAATGATCCCCTTTTAGCCCAAAAACTCACCAAGCAGCGCCAAGAGCAAGAATCCCAAGTCTTACAAGCCGATCTTGAACTCCAAAGGTCCCTATGAAACCCACAACCCTGCTTTATGAAGGCAAGGCTAAAAAAGTCTATGCCACCAGCGATCCGACTCTTTGCATTGTAGAGTATAAAGACAGCGCGACCGCCTTTAATGGGGCTAAAAAAGCCACTTTAGAGGGCAAGGGCGCGCTCAATAATGCCATTAGTAACCAGCTGATGGCATATCTGCACGATCAAGGCGTGGCAACCCATTTTGTAAAAACTCTTAGCCCCACCCAGAGCCTTGTCAAAAAGCTAGAGATGTTTGCCCTAGAGGTCATTGTGCGTAATGTTTGTGCGGGCTCGATGGCACAAAGACTAGGCATTACTGAGGGGACACACTTTGAAAACCCTATTTTAGAGTTTTGCTATAAAAATGATTCTCTAGGCGATCCACTCATCAACGATCACCACGCCCTAGCCCTCCAATTAGCCAGCGTGGAGCAATTAGAGCAGATCAAAGCCCTAGCCTTGAAAATCAACACCCACTTGCAGGCATATTTTCAAGCCAGAAGGGTTATTTTGGTGGATTTCAAGCTCGAATTTGGGCACTCTGGCGGGCAGATCATCTTAGGCGATGAGATTTCCCCAGATACCTGCCGTTTTTGGGATAGCCAAACGCGCCAAAAATTAGACAAAGACCGCTTTAGGCAGGATTTGGGCGGGGTGTGTGAGGCTTATACACTCATCTTAGAAAAGGTCTTAAGCTAGGAGTTAGCATGATCAAAGAAGAATGCGGGGTTTTTGGGGCTTTTGCCCCCACAAGCACCCAGCTAGCCCCCCTAGCCTATAACGCTCTGTGTGCCTTGCAACACAGAGGGCAAGAGGGCTGTGGGATTGCGCTCACACACAAGAGGCATATCACTTATTATAAAAATACAGGGCTAGTCAGCGAGGTTTTCACCCCCACCATCTTAGAACGACTAGGTCAGGGGGAAATTTGTATTGGGCATGTGCGCTATGGCACTACAGGGGCGAATAACCGCACCAACACCCAACCCATTGTGTTAAACCATATCAAAGAGCCCATCGCCATCGCCCACAATGGAAATTTGGTTAATTCTTTGGACTTGCGCTATGAATTGGAGCTTAAGGGCTGTATTTTCCACACTTCCAGCGATACAGAAGTGATCGCCTATTTGATCGCCCAACACCGCCTACACACCACCAGCCTTGAAGAGGCGATTTTAGCCGCTGTGCCTAGCTTGCAAGGGGCTTACTCTCTGGTGATCATGACCGCTGATAAACTCATCGCCCTAAGAGACTCCTTTGGCTTCCGCCCGCTGTGCTTGGGGCAAACCGCTAAGGGGGTTTACCTAGCCGCCTCTGAGAGTTGCGCTTTAGATGCCTTGGGGGCATCCTTTATCAGAGATATTGATCCGGGCGAGATGGTGAGCATTGATTCTAGCGGTCTGCACACCTGCTCTTTAACCCCCAAGCAAGAACGCAGGATTTGCTCCTTTGAGTATATTTATTTTGCACGGGGCGACTCCATGCTAGAGGGTAAAAGTGTGCATCTAGCGCGCTTGCGCGCAGGGGAATATTTGGCCCAAATTGCCCCCGCTCAAGCCGATGTCGTGGTGGGCGTGCCCGATTCGGGGATTGATGCGGCTTTGGGTTATTCTAGGGCATCTCAGATTCCCTACGCTTTGGGCTTTATCAAAAACCGCTACATCACCCGCACCTTTATTGCCCCCAAGCAAGAACGCACCGAAAAATTACGCCTCAAACTCAACCCCATTATCCCCAATCTAAAGGGCAAAAAGATCGTGTTGGTGGATGACTCCATTGTGCGGGGGAACACCACCAAACGCCTAGCCCAGTTATTGCGTGGGGTGGGGGTGCAAGAAATCCACATGCGCATCTCCTCCCCCCCCTTTTTGCACCCCTGTTTTTATGGGACAGACATTGATTCTCAAGAGCATCTAATCGCCCACAAGCACAGCGTAGAGGAAATCACCCAGCTTTTGGGCTTGGATTCGCTAGCCTACCTGCCCCTAGAAGGGATTGATTTTATGTTAGAGGGTTTGGGCTGTTGTCAGGCATGTTTTTCAGGGCATTACCCCACCCCCACGCCTAAAGAAAAAATCACCCTCAAAGCTCCCACCCACATTTAAAGGAAAGTTATGGAATCTTACAAGCAAGCAGGCGTGAATGTCCAAGCGGGTTATGAAGCGGTAAAACGCATGCAAAAACACATCGCACGCACCAAAATCCAACCCCTCAACACGATCGGGGGTTTTGCTGGGCTCTTTGCGCTGGATTTAAGGGGCTATAGCCAACCCGTGCTGGTGAGCGGAGCCGATGGCGTGGGGACTAAGTTAAAATACGCTTTTTTGTTAGAAGATCATAGCAGTATTGGGATGGATTGCGTGGCGATGTGCGTGAATGATATTTTGTGCGTGGGGGCTAAACCTTTATTTTTTTTAGATTACATCGCACTTGATAAAAATGAGCCAGAGAAAGTAGAAAACATTGTAGCAGGGGTAGCACAAGGTTGCATAGAGGCGGGTTGTGAGCTTTTGGGCGGAGAGAGTGCGGAAATGCCCGGATTTTATGCGCCTAAGGAATACGATTTAGCCGGCTTTTGTGTGGGGATTGTGGAACAATCCCAAATCTTAGAGCCTCAAAGCGTGCAAGTGGGCGATGTGTTAGTAGGTCTTGCCTCTAGCGGGTTGCATTCCAATGGCTTTTCTTTGGTGCGCCAAATTTTAGCCAACCAAGGCATCGATGCGCTCAATTATGATTTTGAAGGGCAAAATCTAGCCCAAATCTTGCTCACCCCCACGCGTATTTATGTTAAACCCGTGTTAGAACTCTTGGCTCAAATTAGGGTTAAATCCATTGCACACATCACCGGAGGAGGCTTTTTGGAGAATATCCCGCGTGCTCTGCCTGATGGGCTAAAGGCTAAAATTGATCTAAAAGCCTTCCCCACCCCGCCTATCTTTGATTTTTTGCGCTCTTTGGGGGGGCTAGGGCTGTTGGAATGCTTTAGCGTGTTTAATATGGGTATTGGCATGGTTTGCGTGTTAGAAAATAAGCATGCCAGCCAAGCTTTAGGGATTTTAAAACAAAATGGGGTAAGTGCTTATGTGATTGGGGAGGTGGTTAGTGGGGAGGGGGTGGAGCTATGCTAGGCAAACAACGATACTTTGGGCGGGGGATTTTAATCGGGGCGAGCGGGGATTGTGTCTTTTTGGGGTATTTTTTGATGGGGCGGAGTGGGGCTAGTCAAAACCGACTTTTGAGCCTTGAGGGGGATAATATTAAAATTTCCCTACTAGAACCCACAACCCAAGACACAACGCTTATTCTCTACCCGCCCTTAGTGCATGTGGGCGATCGCCAAATTGTGATCAGCAATGGGAGTCAAACGGAGACGATTTTACACGCCTTGCAAAGTGGGGGGAGTTTTGAGGGGGCTTTACGAAAAGAAACTTTTGAGCCTGATGCGCCCCATTTCACGCCCCGCATTAGCGCATTGGTTTGCTTGGATGAGGCAGGCTTTAGCTATAAACTTAGTTTGATCAAAGCCCTTGAGCCACCCGCTTGTGCGCGTTTTTTTTATGAATATGAAAGCGTGGCGGGGCGGGGGCATTTCTTACACACTTACGACCATGATAGCGATCCCTTGAGCGCCTTTTGTGGCGAGCCCAAATCCATTGCCATCCCAGCTAGCCTGACTGAGTGGGGGGAGAGTCTGTGGGGGGCACTGGATAGTGAATATAAAGTTGCCTTATGCGTGCAAAGCGTGCATTTAAAAAGCGCACAAGTCAAAACCCTTATTTTTAATGAGAAAACCCATGCCTAGTTTGCCCCTCAAATACGGAATCAACCCCCACCAACTCCAAGCCAGCTTGAGCGCGCCCAACCTCCCGCTTAAAATCCTCAATGGTAACCCTAGTTACATCAATTTTTTAGATGCGCTCAATGGCTACCAGTTGGTTAAGGAATTAGAACACGCCTTAAAACGCCCCGCTGCCACTTCATTTAAACATGCTAGCCCCACCTCTAGCGCACTGGCTAGACCTCTTGAAGAGGCGCGTTTAAAAGCCTATTTTTTAAGCCCCAATGTCAATGATTCGCCCATAGCCACCGCTTATGCACGGGCACGGGGGGCGGATCGGCTAAGTTCCTTTGGGGATTTTGTCGCCCTGAGTGCGCCTTGCGATCTAGCTTGTGCGCAGATGTTAAGCGTTGAGGTGAGCGATGGGATCATTGCCCCTGATTTTGAGTCCAAAGCCCTAGAGTTGTTGAAACAAAAGAAAAAGGGGGGGTATGTGATTTTACAAATCGATCCGCACTACACCCCCCCACTTTTAGAAACACGCACTATTTTTGGACTCACACTCACCCAAGAGCGTAACCACGCCCTAATTAGCCCAGATTGTTTAAAAGACATTGTGAGCCAAAAAAAAGAGCTACCCTTGCAAGCTAAAAAAGACTTGATCTTAAGCCTCATCACGCTCAAATACACCCAATCTAATTCCATTTGCCTAGCTTATGGCGGGCAAGCAATCGGGGTGGGGGCAGGGCAACAATCCCGCATTTATTGCACCAAGATCGCCGCTGATAAAGCCGATTTGTGGCATTTAAGAGTCCATCCCAAAGTCTTAGATTTGCCCTTTAAGCCCAAATTGCCCCGCCCCACTAAAGATAACCTCATCTATGCTTACCTCACCCATGGGCTCTCACAAGCTGACTTAGAGCATTTCACAAGCCCGCCTAAGCCCTTGAGTTTAGAGGAAAAAGCGGACTATCTTAAAGGGATTAAGGGCGTGGGTTTGGGGAGCGATGCGTTCTTCCCTTTTAGTGATAGTTTGGAGCGTGCGGCTTTAAGCGGGGTTAGCTATGTCGCCCAAAGTGGGGGGAGCAAGCAAGATACAAGCGTGATCGCTACAGCCGATGCGCTGGGCATGGTGATGATTTTCACCCATTTGCGTTTATTCCACCATTAGGAGAATTGATGAAAATAGCCATTATTGGGAGTGGGGGGCGTGAGCATGCGATTTTAAAAAAAATCGCCTCTAAGGATCGCCAAATCTTTATGATCCCAGGGAATGCAGGCATGCAAGCCCAGTGCGTGCCCTTGAGTGTGGGCGATCAGCAAGGCATTTTAGAATTTGCCAAAAAAGAACAACTAGATTTTATCATTGTCGCCCCGGATAACCCTTTGGTAGAGGGGTTGGTGGATGTGCTAGAGGGGGCGGGCTTTGCTTGCTTTGGGCCTAGAAAACAAGCCGCACGCCTAGAGGGCAGTAAGATTTTTGCCAAAGAGTTTATGCGGCGGCACAATATCCCCACCGCCCCCTACCACGCTTTTGACAATTTTAAAGAAGCACAAGCCTTTTTAGAAAAGGCGCATTTCCCCCTAGTCATTAAAGCCGATGGATTAGCCTTTGGCAAGGGGGTTATTGTGGTTAAGAGTGTCTTAGAGGGAGTCCAAGCCTTAGAACAGATAATGGTGCATAAAATCTTTGGGAGCAGTGGGGAGAGGGTGATCATTGAAGAGTTTTTAGAGGGGGTGGAGGCTTCTATTTTGGGCTTTTGTGATAGCCATAGCTTGAAGTTAATGCCTTCCAGCATGGATTATAAACGCGCCCTAGAGGGCAATCAAGGTTTAAACACGGGCGGTATGGGCTGCATTGCCCCTAACCCCCATTTCACCCCCCAAATGACTAAAGAATGCCAAGAGAAAATTTTTACCCCCACCCTAAAGGGTTTGCAAGCCGAGGGGCTGGATTTTAGAGGCTGTCTTTACTTTGGGCTGATTTTAACCGCTCAAGGGGCAAGGGTCTTAGAATATAATTGCCGTTTTGGCGACCCAGAAGCCCAAACCCTCCTGCCCTTGCTTGAAACCGACTTATTAGAGATTATGCAGGCTTGCGCTAGGGGGGAATTAGAAAAACAAGAGGTCATCTTTAGCCCGCTGGCTTCTTGTTGTGTGGTGCTCGCCTCTCAAGGCTACCCCCAAGAGTTTAGAACAGGGCATGCCCTCACCTACCCGCCCCATTTGGATATTTGTTTTGCCGGGGTCAGAAACGCCCCAGAGGGTCTAGTCAATGCCAGTGGGCGGGTTTTGAGTGTTACCAGCATAGCCCCCAGCTTAGAGCAAGCCCGCACCCTAAGTTATGAGCGCATCGCCCAAATCCAGCTAGACAATGGCTATTACCGCCCCGATATTGGGAAAAACCTATGATCATCTATGTGCAAAAAAAACCCGATTTTGATTTTCTAGCCCAAGAGTTGTTGGCCAAACTCCAAACCCTCCTAGTCCCCCATTTAGAACAAATCCGCTTGATTAACGCCTATTTAGTTGAAAATGTGTCCGTTGAGGATTTAGAACGCGCGCGGGGCATTGTTTTTTTAGAAGCCCAAGTGGATGAATATTTGCCAGAGCTGGATTTGAGTGATTGTGCGGGGTATTTTGCCCTCCAAACCCTAAAAGGGCAACTCTGCCCCAGAAGTGAGGCAGCACAGCTAGCCTTGCAGATGTTAAACCCCAGCGCACCCACGCCTTTAGTTGAGCATGCCAGCATTTACAAACTCTATGGCAAGCTCAGTGCTGAGGATATAAAATCCATACGCACCTATCTAACCAACCCCCTAGAAAACCACGAAATCCCTTTGCCCCTCAGCCAAGCCCAAGCCAGCATGCCCACCAGCCCCAAACTAGAACTAACCGATTTTGCTAACTTGTCAGATTTTAGCCATTTTATCAAGCAACACCAACTTTGCTTGAGTCCAGAGGATTTACAGATTATTCAAGAACAACTCCCTAATCTCAATCTCCTAGAACTCAAAATTTTAGACACCTATTGGTCTGATCACTGCCGCCACAGCACTTTTTTAACCCAACTAGAACCCAGCTTAGATCACCCTCTAGCCCAAGAGATTTACGATCAATACCTCCAAGTGCGCCAAGAACTTAAGCACACCAAGCCTATTAGCCTGATGGATTTATCTACTATCATGGCTAAATACCTAAGCGCACAAGATAAACTCCCCCAATGGGTGCAAGGTAGCGAAAATAATGCCTGCACTTTGTCTATCAAGGTGCAAACCCCCCAAGGACCTAAACCCTATTACCTCTTTTTTAAAAACGAAACCCACAACCACCCCACTGAGATCGAACCTTTTGGGGGGGCTTCTACTTGTGTGGGCGGGGCAATCCGTGATGTGCTTTCGGCTCGGGGCTATGTCTATGCGGCTTTACGCATTTCAGGCTGTGGCAATCCTTTAGAACCCATTAACAAAACCCGCACAGGCAAACTCCCACAAATTAAAATCGCCAAACAAGCCACGCAGGGTTTTAGCAGTTATGGCAATCAAATTGGCATAGCCACCGGGCTTGTCCAAGAGCTCTACCATGCAGGCTATAAAGCCAAACATTTAGAATTGGGCGCGGTGTTAGGGGCTGCCCCTCAAGAATGCGTGCAGAGTTTAGAACCTGCTGTGGGCAATCTGATTGTGTTGCTGGGGGGGCGCACGGGGCGCGATGGCTTGGGG
>NZ_FZLB01000073.1:0-9867 GCF_900196775.1 Helicobacter bizzozeronii | reverse complement strand
GTAATACCCTTGGGGTTGGGGCATCAACCTTTGGAATAGGGAACATAAGACTCCAAACGGAGCTGTCCCGCTTGAAGCCGCGATCTCCACTAAAGCTAGAATCCCCTAACTTTAGTTATGGGAGAGTATGTCAAGTCAATCAATGGAGTTATCGGGGGCAGAGCCATGGATTTAGGGGGGGGGGGGGGGGTGCCACACCTCGCCTCAAAAAGGATTTACTTTAAAGCGATCGCACGCCTAACACATAGAGATTTTTACAAAGAGTCTAAGAGACTGCAGAGGGTGATTTTTGCTAATAAGGACTTTGAGGATTTTATTAAGACCTATGACACGCCCCAAACATTTTTCTATTGCGATCCGCCCTACATCGGCAGTACCGATGTGTATGAGAACATCGGAGGCAACACGCCATTCAATCTAGCCGATCACGCCCGCCTAGCCAACACGCTCAAAAACATTGAGGGGAATTTTTTGCTAAGCATCAATGACCACCCGCTAGCCTTAGAGCTCTATAGCGGATTTAATATTGAGCAGACTAAAACGATTTATGGCATGCGTGCGGGCTTAAGCGCGGTGGGCGTGCAGGAGTTGCTGATCTCTAATTACGGGGGCGCAAAAACGCTATTTGATTAAAGCGGTCGCCCCAAATCCCTAGCGATGGCAATGGCTCGGGGGTCATTGGCGCAAAAATCATCAACCGCTAAAATCATTTTGCGGGGATTATAGTAGGGTTTAATGGCTTGGGGGAACAAATAGGGGGTAAAGCCCTTCAAATTAGGCACAATATGCAAAAGGGGCAAAGACTCCAAACCGCAAGCCCCCTCGATTAAATCCACATGGGCTGCCAAATCAAAAAACTTCCGTATATCTGGCTCTGCATCCCTTTTTTCCACCCAATGCTTATACCAATACTCCTGCCCCATGCGTCTAGCATACTCGCGCAACTCTCCCACTATATCCCCACCCTCCTCAACTTTGGCATAATAGCGGGTATTCAATTCCCCCGCCAAAAAGGCGACTTGCTGGGGGGTATTGAGTTTGCCCTCTAAGAAGTCTTGGTATATTTTGGCATCGGGGGCTTCTGTGAAGTATTTAATATCCATAAAGGGGCGCACCTCCTCAAAAAGGGCGGGGTTTTTGAGCAAGATATATAAAAACGCCTCTTCAACATAGTTTCTACCCGTAGGGTTGTCCTTAAAAACCTCTTGCTTAGGCGGGTCGTATTTGTGGTCGACAAACTCCAAGCCATAATGTTCTTTGAGCCACTCCGTATAACCCTTACGGGTGTGGGGAGCAAACTCGGGCAAGGCATCAATCACCGCCCGACACTCCCGCACCGCATAATCTTTATCCAAAAAGTTCCCCAAATCGTAGCGATTCAAAATGCGTTTCAAGGAATACTCAATAAAAGGCACGGGTTTAGACAAAGCCTCTTTAAGTTGCGTGATTTTGCCCTGTGCCACCATGTCGGCAACATCTAGCCCGCTCTCTAATTCCACCACCCCGCCATATTTGAGATTTTGGCTAAGCAACTCAATGGCGCGCATAGTCGCCTCTTGCCCGGCATTGTCCATATCATACGCCATGATAATAGGTGATCGCTCTTTGAGGATATGCATTAAGGGCAAGTGATCGGCGCTTAGTGCTGTGCCTAGAGTGGCGACAGCGATTTTAATGCCCGCTTGGTGGGCTAAAATCACATCAATATAGCCCTCTGTTAAAAGCATTTTCTGCTCTTTTAAGATGGCTAAACGGGCTTGGGGGTAGCCATAAAGAATCTTAGACTTATTGAAAGTGGCACTCGTGGCGGAATTGATGTATTTAACATCGCCCTCTTGCAATGCACGCCCCCCAAAGGCGACAATCTTGCCATTAGAATTTTGGATCGGGAATATGATGCGCCCAAATAAAGAGGCGTATTCTTTGCCCTCTGGGTTGTAAGCAAGCACACCCAAATGGTGCAGTGCCTGCTTATCTAGTTTGTTTTTCTCAATGTAGCCCAACACTTGCCAACTATCGCAATAACCTAGCTGGAACTCTTGTATAGATTTCTCATTTATCCCCCGCCCTTTAAGGTATTCTAGGGCTTTGGGGGTTTGTTCTAAGATTTCTTGGTAGCAAGCGGTGATCTGCTCTAAAAGCCCTAAAAAGCCCTTTTGTTCCTCATAAGCACGCTGGTTAGTGCGCTCTAAGGCAATATCATAACGGGTGGCTAGCTTTTCGACTGCCTCTTGGAAACCGATTTTTTCGTATTCCATAACGAAAGTGATCGCATTGCCACTCACCCCACACCCAAAACACCTAAAGGCATTTGTGGCGGGATTGACCTTAAAACTAGGGGTTTTTTCATTGTGAAAAGGGCAAATGGCACTAAAACCCGCCCCTACCCGTTTCAACTCAATATAACTCCCCACCACATCTACAATATCCACAACTGCTTTTAGTTGCTCTAAACTCGTATCTTTTATCATGCTTGTAATATTAGCGAAAATATCTTAAAATATAGTAGCACTTGGTTAGGGGCGACCCGCATAGGAAAACTAAAGGTGCAGGCTCCGGCTACTTGCATGCCTAGAGACCCAAGATGTTAGGGTAACCATCCCCGACTTGCCTTTAAAACAAAAAATAGGACGCGTCCGCCGCTAGCGGTTTGCCTTTGGCTTGGCTTAACAAGCGCGATCTTTGAAAAGAACAAGCACTTTAATTTTAAGCGATTAAGGTTATTGGGTTGTTTTTTTTTGATTTAAAAATGTTGCGCGCTGCTCTAGCGTTTTTTTAAGAGCCCAAAAATAAAGGGGTTTGCACGCCCTAAAATTTATGCTTAATTTTAACTTAAATGAGAACACCCCGACCGCTTAAGATTAGCCCGCCACAAACTTAAATCCTAAACAATAAAAAAAAACCAAAGATTAAATTAAGGTCTTGAAAGCCCCGATGTGTTCGGGTGTTTAAGTTGTTTTTAAGGTGCTTAAGCTGATTTTAAGCGTTCAAGTTTATAATGCGCGCTAGAGCTTCCCACCAACGGATATAGTTACCTTGCCTGTTGTGCTTGCGCGAGCGCGCCTCAAAGCGCGCCTCGCAGCACAGCGACACAAACTGCAGAGTTGAAGCGGAGGGAAGCGCGCATTATAAAAATTTTTTGCAATAAAAAAAGCATTCAGTTTTGCAATTAAGGTTAAAAGGGCATGGATGGCAAAAATCTAGGTTTCATGCACGCTTAAGTGAAAAATGATAGTCTTAAGGCATGGCATGAGTGGCGCACCCTAGTGGCCATTTGGCGTAATGACATCTTTGTGTGTTTATGGGTTGGGGGTGCAGTGGGTGGCACCTCGCTAGGAGGTGCACCATGCGGTTAATGCTAATACTGGTGGCTTTGATGGCACTGGCAATGCCATTATATTAGCCCTTTAAGGGCGGGGAGGGTTAAACCCCTCCCTAGCCACTGGTATTATTGTGCCATTCCCAAACTTTCAAAGCGTTTAAAAAGCACACAACAAAAGGATATAATCAAGGCGCAAAAGATTTTAGAGCAGGAGTTTTGACATGGCTTTTAAACCTTTTAGGGTGGCACAAATGTTAGACACAGAGGAAAGACGGCTGTCCTACCTCAATGCGGTTTTAGAGGATGGCGATGTGGCAGAGATTAAGCGGGCTTTTAAGCATGTCGCCGAGTCTAAGGGGGTGGAATTGCCCGCCCTAGAGGGGGATTTTTGGCTTTTGCCGGCTTTGAAAAAACTAGGTTTTAAACTGCAGGCTTTGGAATTGCCTAAAACCCACACCGCCTAATGTTGGATAAATACATTTAACAAATCACTAATCGCTTAAGGGATTTTTGGCTAAAATGAAAACGCCCCGCAAGGGGCAACACTCTTATTGGAGGATTTGTCATGAAAAAACATGGCAAAAACTCTACGCGGGTATTTTACCTAAAAATTAGCGTTTTGGGGCTTAATTTTGTCCTCAAACGCAAAAGGGTGAAAAAAACCTAAGTAGGGTCCCCCCATTTGGGGGGTTTCTCCTTAAGGTGGTTTTTAACGGGATTTTTGCGCCCCAAAACAACAACATTCTAATCCAAGATGATTAACAAAATCTCAAAATTTTAAGGATTTTTAAACTAGAATGACAACGCCCCGCAAGGGGCAGATCTTGTCAGGGAGTTTTACCATGAAAAAACATGGTAAAAACTCTGTCCGGCTATTTTATCTCAAAATCTCTGTTTGGGGGCTTAAATTTGTTCTCAAACGCAAGAGAGAAAAGAGCAAAAAGTAGCTAGCAGAGTCCCCCGCCTAGGCGGGGGTTTCCTTTCAGGGTGGCTAATGCGCCTTTTTGCGCGCAGCTAGAATGTTGTAAATCTCTTGTTCTTTTTTGAGTTCGGCAATATGAGTATCTAGCTCCTTGCCCTGCTCGCGCAAGATTTGGCTTAAGGACTTTTGCCCGGTCTCTAAAGCGACTTTATTGGCGTTCATCTCTTTGAGCGGGTCGATATATTCCCAACCTTGGGGCTTAAAGGCAAAGTGGCTTAAAATGGCGGGGCGCTGCTCTAGGGCGATGTTGCCTAGCTTGATCTCATTGTCCAGCCACGCCTTGAAAATGCGGTTGTGCAAATGCCTAATAAGGAAGTTTTGCAAGCCCCTAAATTGGCGTCTTTGCTCGCTTGCCCCGTGCCGAATGGAGGAATAATTAACCTCGTTGAGATCACCTGTAAGCGTGCTATAACTCACCCCCAAAGCCTTGGCGATCTCTTTGTCGGTCTGTTTGATGAAAAATTCTATATTCGTGGCGTTATGACTCTCGGTGAAATAGGGCTTGAGGTTTTTTTCAATATAGGTCATCTTGCCCACTTCCACACGCTCGCTCACACTAGCCTTAGGCTCTTGGGGGTTTTGTTGGTTGTCCAAATCCTCAATCACGCCCGGGAATATCTCGTGCTCCTCGCCTGCCACAAAAAAGCCCGTGATTTCACTTTGCAATCTAGCCCGCTTGAGCTCAGCACTTTTGAATTTCTCTTTTTGATAGAGGGGGTGGATAATGGGGGCTAAATGGGTTACCCCTCTGGTTTGCAAGCCATTTAAGCGTTTGAAAATGTGGATGATATTGTTAGCTAGCACACGCTCAATATTGCCATCAGCGCGCTTAATGTGGTAAGCTACGGGGTTATGCAGGCTATCCACTTCCACGCCACTTAAAAGCATTTGCCCATCATCGGCGTTTTCATCGACATTTTGGGGGTCAATGATGGCTAGGCTCAAACCCTGCGGGGTTTCATTTAGATAGACAAACGCCTCCCCATCGCGTTTGTAATGCAATAAAACAAGGCTTTC
Source organism: Helicobacter bizzozeronii (assembly GCF_900196775.1). NCBI lineage: Bacteria > Pseudomonadati > Campylobacterota > Epsilonproteobacteria > Campylobacterales > Helicobacteraceae > Helicobacter > Helicobacter bizzozeronii. The sequence goes on along the minus strand of NZ_FZLB01000073.1, from coordinate 4,546 downwards.
TACCTCCCAAAAGCTCAAAGGGCATTCCGGGATAGAGTGCCGCCATGCTAAAAAGGCTTGTTCAATTTGGGTATTGAGCTCCGCATTAGGGGTGTATAAATCTAAGCTAATGCCATTGTCCCCAAAAATCTCTTTGTCCAAAGTGTCAAAATAACCCGCCAATAATGCGCTGGTCGTGCTCAAACTCCTAGCTTGCGCTCTAAGCGCGCTAAAATTGGCATCCACACGGGTGTTACTAAGTAACCTCAAGAGATCATCTCTTTCTAGCTCACTAGGGGCTAAAGAGGGCGGAGCGGGGTTATAAAAGCGTTTTTTGGGGGGTATGGGGGGCTTTTTTTTAAACAGATTGAAGGGCCACATCTTACACTCCTAAAAGCGGTATTGCACATAGCGGGGTAGGGGTTTGGCACTTAGGCGCATTTTGAGCTTTTCTAATTGGTTGATGAGCTCTAAGGGCGAGCGTTTTTCAATGCGGATACCATCGATCTCGTATTTGGAGATTTCAATACCATTAGCCAAATTGTCTAAGATGTTTTGAATCGCCGCCTCAATTTTGGCAACCCTTAAGAGATTGCCCCCACATGGGGGAGATTTGGGTGTTTTTTGCCCCTCTTGGGTTGGGGGTTCTTGCGTGTTTGGCGTATCTTTAGTTTCCTCTTGCCCCACCACCCTAGGCACAAAAAGCCCTAAATCGCTCTGTTTGGGCACTTTGGGCAAATCCACTTGTTCGGGGCGCGCATTGGCACGCACCTTTTTGAGCGGGTCTAGCCCGGCGTGTAAGTCGATTTGGGGGGTGTCTGGTGTATCCATATCTAACCTCCTTGTATGGTGTCTAGGACTTTTAGGTGTTTAGCCGCGGCTAAATTGAGCACAAACAAGTCCAATGCCTCGTTACGCTCTCTAATTTTAACCCAACGCAAGGATTCATAGCCCCGGGTATTGACATTCTTTTCTAATTTTTCAGCCGTGAGTTGCTGGAAGTATTCTAGGGGGTAATCTTGGGGGAAGTGGCAATAACCCGCCCCGATGTTTTCACTCGCCAAAAGGCGGAATATCTCCCCCTTAGCCTTATAAGTGCCAATATTGCAGAATTTCACGCCCTTAGCGATGAATTTGGGGGGCTCGATGATGGGCTTTTTGCCACTTTGTTCGCTATGCCCCTTGCTTGCCATAAAACGGGGGTCTTTGCGCACAAAACTATAGACGATTTCGGCATTAAACCCGCTATCAATGAGATTAAGAGAGCTAAACAGCCTGCGCCCGCTTTGCGTGTAAAAAATCTGCTTGAGTTGCTGGTAGAGATGCCCCCACACTTGGGGGTCGCTAGTCTTGCCCTTTAAAATAAGGTGTTTGACCCCCCAGTTTTCATAACCATTCCCCCAGCCTTTAAATTCCACTTCTAGCCTGTCAGCCTGCACATCCACCCCAGCGGTGATAAAACGGATTTCATCGGGTAAGTTGGTCGCGCTGTAATCCTCACGGCGCGCAAATAATGCCTGTTCCCCAAAGACAATAGAGGGGGGTTCATAGGGCAGGGCTTCTTGGGTGTTGGTGAAAACCTGCATGCTAGAGGGGTTGCCTAGGGCGTTATGGTAGTCTTTGATGATTTCTGCCATTGAAACAAAGGGGCTATACAGAGCGTTTAGAAAAAAGCCTGCCTTATCTTGGGTGTGTTCATTAGCATTAGTGGCTATCCATTTGCCTTTGCTAACCGCTTGTTGCTTTTGGGTTTCACTCCAGTTAGACCCGCATTCAATGCACTGGTAGGCGATTGTCTCATAAATGGGCTTTTCTTTCTCATCTGTGTCATAGACCACCCCACTTAAAACTAGGGTTTGCTCAAAGCCACAATGCGGGCAGGGCACAAAGAAGTAGCGTTTGTCGCTATTTTCAAATTCCCTTTCAATGTAGCTATGCCCTTTGAGCGTGGGCGTGGAAACTTTGATAATCTTTTTATCAAAATAGGTCGCCGTGCGTTTTTGGGCTAAGATAATGCTATGCCCCTCTTTGGTGTTCATGCACCGATCGCATTCATCTACGATTAAAACCTTAATGGGCTTAGAGGAGAGCTTAGAGGGGCTATTAGAGCCCACTAAGGCTAAATTGCCCCCCTTGAAGTTCTTGGTTAGAATGGTGTTATTGCTCTCTTTATTGTCGATGAGTTCTTGCAATTCGGGCACATCTCTAAACATCGGGGCTAATCGCCGTTTGGAGTAATCTTGGGCTAGATCCTCTGTGGGCAATAAAAAAAGGATTGTAGAGGGGTCTTGGTGGATAAAGTAGCCGATGGTGTTGTTCAAGATTTCGCTTTTGCCTAATTGCGCGCCCCACATTAAAATCACTTCTGTAATAGAGGGGTCGCTAATGGCTTGCATGGGCTCTTTTTGGTAGGATAGGGCGTTGAACCTACCAAACAATGCGCTACTCTCTTTGGATAGCACGCGGTAGGTTTGCGACCACTCCAGTAAATCCAAATGGGGCTTAATGAAAATGGACTTGGCAAAGACCTCTTTTAAGCGCGCAATTTGGGAGAGTGGGTGCGTGCGGATTCTAAAATTAAAACTGCCCACTCTTTTGAGGGGGCGACCCGTGTTAGTCTTTGTCATCACTACCGCCTATGGGGCTTTCCCGCATGCTGGCATTGAGTTTTTCAAGCTTTTGCTCCTCTTGGGCGATGGCTTGGGCTTGTTGGCTGGCAAGTTCATAAGCTTGTGGGTCTTGCAGTTCGGCTAAAATGCCCTCAATCTCGGCATTCATATCCTTAATAAGCGGGGCTTCTAGGCGGTGCTTGCGTTTGAGCAAGTGGGGTAGGCTATAAAGCTTATTGCTGATGGTGATAGCGATGTCTTGGAGGGCTTTAGCGATGGTATCAAAGGTCAATAATTCGCCCACCTTTTCTTTGTAGGATAACTCTTTGAGTTTGGCATCGGCTAACTCTTTTCTAGCGCGCGCCACCCCTAGCTCGCTCTCCTCGTTTTGGAGCTTATAGGTGATGAACTGGTTGAGCGTTTGGGTTAAATCCCAGCTGTCATGCTCGCTCTTGGCTAGCACGCCTGCCCCCTCTAACTGGTAAATGCGCTGTTTGGTCAAGCCCAAAATCTCACACAGCGTGGCGATGTTGATTTTATTGGGGTCGGGCTGTTTTTGCTCTTGCAAGACTTTAATGTAATTGCGCACACTGCCCTCAAAATCCCAGTAACGCCGATCGGTTTTAATACAAATGCCCTTAGCCGTGAGGTTGAAAATCCCCTCTCTGTCGGTGTTGAAAATGGCGGCTAATTGATCAGAGGTGCGGGTTTCTAGGGCTTTGTTTTGCTCCAAAAGCGCGCTAATTTGCCCCTTTAATTCCTTGTTTTCTTTGTCGTAGGTGGCTTTAGTGCTAGACAGATCGGCGATACGCTCCTTTTGCAACCCCACCCGTTTATCTTGGCGTTGGAGGGTCTTAAGGGTGCGCTTTAGCTCCTCAATGATTTTACCCTGCTTTTTAAGCCCCTCTAATTGGGGTTGCAAATGGCGGGTGTAGGCTAGAATGTTAAGGCGGGTGTTGTATTTGAGGGAGGCACACACAACGGGCTTATTATGTTCATCATTGTAGAAAACCACGCATTTGCTCGCCTCAAACACGCCTTTCTTTTCTAAGATGCGGAATTGATGGGGGGTGAGCCCTAAGAGCTCTTGGAGTTCGCTAGCAGAGCACATCTCGCGCATAAAGGCGTTAAATTCAGGCTGTAGTTGGATTTTGTCTAAAACTTGCATCATTTGAGTGCCTTAACTTTGGTGCTAAAGTCGTTGTGGGGGGCTTTTGTGAAGGGGCAGATACTCTCACCCGTGATCACACCTGCTGTGGGGCTAGCTTGCGCTCCCCCTAAAGTGATGTCTGTGGCATCAATGCAGGCTTTAGGGGCTTTGATTTTTGCCTCTTGTTTGGCGGTGATAGTGGCTTGTTGGCACTCTATGCTTGCCTGCTTTTTAGCGGTGATTTGGGTGTTTTCGCATTCAATCTTAATCTCTTTGAGGCTCTCAATTTTGAGCACACCCTCTTTATAGGTGATGGTTGTGCCATCGGCGTATTCTATGCGTTGGGTATCCATCTCTTGCTTGTCCTCAATCTCTTGGGGGAGTATGGAAGTGCCTAGCACCAGCCCAAAATGCCCCATTTTGAAATAAAGGGCGGTTTGGTTAGGTGTGGGCGGGCTGTAAGTGGTTCTAAAAGCGTTATGCACCTGCGTATAGGGCACAAAGTCGCTGGTGGTGTTATTGTAGCGCACTTTGACGCTGGATTTTTGCACCTCTAGTATTGTGGCGAGGTAGATTTTGACTTCTCCATACATTTAGCCCCCTAAAGTGTTTTGGCTTGTCTGTATCCAAACTACTATTTTTGCTATCTTAGCATATATATTAGCATTATTAGCAATTTTAGAGCGGGGCAAATTGGGTGGCGGTGGTTTTGGGGGTGTTTTTTAGATAGGCGGGGCTACATTTTGGATGGTTTGGGGGCTGGTTCTTATACAATTCTGACGGTCCCGTCGAATGGAGAGGTGTTAGG
>NZ_FZLB01000098.1:0-9326 GCF_900196775.1 Helicobacter bizzozeronii | reverse complement strand
CAAGAAGCCCAACAACCCCGCCCCCGCCCGGTGGTGATCAAAATCCAGCCCAGAGGGCCTAGTAAGGTGGTCTTCTCTCAAGAGGACTACTACCCTTTGAGCGGGCATGATGTGGGTGTGGAAAAGAGCAATGGCAAGCTCTTTTTAGAGATTTATTCTTTCAAATTGCAAAAATTCATGCAAGGCGAGGTCTTCCCCACCAAATTACAAACCCAAATTTTTGCGCTCAACAACGCCTCCACCCAAATCACCAACATAGAAGGGCAAATTGACATCTACAAATACACCCAAAAAAAGCAAAAGGTGGCTAATATCAACGCCATTTACCAACGCTACACCCTCACCCAGCAAACACCCACACGCTTTGAAATTGCCATCCAAGCCATCCCCCCTTATTTTAATGTGAATAACTGCCGTGTTGTGATCCGCAAGCAACTCATCGATACCTTCACCCATAGTAAAGAAGTGATGATTAATCTAGACTTCAAGCGGGAATTACGCAACAAAGCCGTATTTGATCTATTTTTAGAGTGCCCCAAATAGTGGCGACCCCTGAAAGATTTGAACTTCCGTTTCCACCTTGAAAGAGTGGTATCCTTGGCCACTAGATGAAGGGGTCTTAAAATTTAGGGGATTTTCGTATAAGTGGCGGAACGGACGGGACTTGAACCCGCGACCCCCTGCGTGACAGGCAGGTATTCTAACCAACTGAACTACCGCTCCAATGGTGGTCGCTATAAGACTCGAACTTATGACATCCACCTTGTAAGGGTGGCGCTCTACCAACTGAGCTAAGCGACCGGGTGGTGACTCCTAGGGGATTTGAACCCCTGTAACCACCGTGAAAGGGTGGTATCCTAACCACTAGATGAAGGAGCCTTTGGTGACCCGTGCTGGATTCGAACCAGCGACCCATTCCTTAAAAGGGAATTGCTCTACCTGCTGAGCTAACGGGTCAGGCAAACAAAGAAGTAATACTACACTATTTAAAAGTCTTTGTCAAGACCCAAGATACCCAAATTAGGCTCATATACTAAACTTCCCCAGATTGCGATCAAAGTTGGCTCACATTTGGCACGCTTTAGTATGTTGATGGGTGTGCCTATTTTTGTTGCAAAATCGCCAAAGCCCTTTTACCCTGTTGGCTCTCAGGATACTGGGTTAATTGGTGCAAAGTGTTTTTGTAATTTTTCCCATCTTTTAAAGCCTTGTAGGCTTGTGCCATGTTCCAAAGCAAAGTGGGCGTGTATTTGGCTTGGTTTTTAATTGCCACGCTTTGCTTGTAAAACTTAATGGCTTTTGGGTAATGCTTTTGTTGATAAGCACATTGCCTTGCCATGTAGGAGCTAAAGGCAGGTTTATGCTTGATTTTGGCAAGCCAAATAAAGCGTTCTTTATGTTTGGTAGCCACCGCTAATATACATACATGTCGGCTAAAGCCATGAACGCATCCCCATTGTTCCCCTGTGCAGCTTTTCATAAGCCTCCAAAGCTTTGGGGTAATCTTGATCAATGGGGCGGTATTGCTTGCCTTGTAGCTTTTTTAGAGCTAGATGTGCGTTTTCATCGTATTTTCCAGTATCCTTATGAAATTAGGCTTAAGAAAATGTGGGGTTGTGTTTATTTTCTTGCAACAACACCTCGCGCCAGTTGTGGGGGTGCTCTTGCATGAGGGTTTGTAAATACTGGGCATGGCTAGGATTAGAGCTAAAGATTGGTAAGTAAGGACCTAGCGACTCCAAACTAATATCGATGATGTTAGAACTCCCATCGCCCATGTTTTTGACTAAAATTTGGTGGGCATGCACGGGGGTGTTTTCTAAAAAATGTTTTTCCATGTTGCTAAGTTGAATCCCAAAATCCCGACTTAGGGCGGTGCTGTCCATGTTTTTTTGGGGGTAGAATAAAAGAGTGCCCATGTTTTTGACAAAACTTTGGGCGTTTTTAATGGTGTGTAGTTGGTTGATGTCCTGCAGGGCGAGCACCACCACACCATTAGCCTTGCGGGCTTGGGTGATCAAAGTGTTAATGTGTTCGTTGAGGACTTCATTTTGCGCATAACTTTTAAATTCATCTACAAAGAGCAAAAAACCTTGATCGCGCTGCAGGGCTAGGTGGAAAATCTTATAAAAAATGTAGTAGGCCAGTAGCCCTAAATCTTTGGGGTTGGGCGAGATGGCATCCATGTTGATGGTCATGATGGGGGTTTTAAACTCTAAACTATCCTCAAGGGCGTTAAAAAGGGGGTTGTTTAAGTAGGGTTCTAGACTCAAGGTGAGTTTGGGGGTGTGGGTGAGGGCCTCTTTAAAGTCTTGGAGATTAAAGCTTTGGGGTGGCAGGGTGGCATAGAGGCTTTTTAAGGCTTTTAAAATGGCGTTGCGCTCTTGGATGTCGGCTTGGTGGGGCGAGTCTAGGGGGACATTAAGCATGGCAGCATAAAAGGCGTGCAAAAAATCTTGGTTTTGTTGGGAAAAGGGCAGGGATAGGGGGTTGATGGCAAATTGTTCGCCAGAGTTGTAGGTCCCGCCAAAATAATGCGTGTAAGAAAAGAGCCCATAGGCGCGATCAAGGGCTAGGATATTGAGGTTAGAATATTTGAGCGCGCTCATCATCAAAAAGCCCATTAAGGTTGTTTTGCCCGCCCCTGTTGCCCCGATGATCATGGTGTGTCCGTTGGCTTTAAGCGTGCTGTGGGCTTGGTATCTGACCTCTTGGTTGTGGAAGTTAAACAAATAGGGCGAGTGATCCAAGTTTTTAAACACGCTTAAGGGCATAGGTCCCCATGAGTTGCTTTTAAAGCCCCGATTGGGTTTTTCAAACACGATGAGGCACGCTAGGGCTTGGGTGCTTTGGTGGCGCAAACGGGGGTTGAGATTCAAACGCCCCGGGAAAAAGGAAAAATAAGCGGGTTTGAGCCCCAAAGTTTCCACCACCGCGATCAAATGTTCGTTAGAGAGCAGGCTTAAGACCTCTTGGGTTTGCTGGTTGAGCGTGGGCAGATTAGGGCTGGATAGAATGATATTCAGGGCGCATTTTTGCAAACAAAGCCGTTTGGCTTTGATGAGTTCATGGTAGTTTTGCAACTCCGCACGCACAAGGGCACTCCAGCTCAAGCGGATTTTTTCTTGCACAAAGCTTAAAGATTCAGGCAAACCCAAAGGCTCAATAGAAAAAATGATCTCTAATTCTTTTTCTTGGTGTAAGAGGGTGGAGAGGGCAATGGAGGTGATGGTTTTGCTCCCATAGGCTTTGATCCCTAAAATGCGTTTATAAGTGAGCGCGCCATTGCGATCTTGGATGTAGTGATCTTTGTGGAAGTGGATATTAGCCGCAATGTAGCTATCCTCCAAAAAGCCCAAGCTGGGTTGTAGGGGCAAATCCACCCCATTGATGAAGCGGGCATAAAAGTTGAGGGCTTGGACAGCACTTAGTTGGGTGGGCTTGAAGTCTTTGAGGGCGTGGGTGATTTGGGCGATGTTTTGGGTGAGCAAAGAAACTTTATGGGCGTAGCTTTCTTGTGGGTGGCTTTTTTGCGTGGAAGTGGTGAGTTTTAATTTTTTCTTTTCAAAAAATCCCTTGATGGGGTTGGTGGTGGTTTCCAAAATGAGATAATAGGTATTTTCATAAATGCCCTTGCTCTCAAAATGGTTGATGATGGTTTGGGCGTAGGGGTTGTTAATTTGCTGGTTTTGTTGGAGTTGCACTTTTTGGCGTTGGGTGTAGATTCTAAGCACCACGCCTTGGAGTTGTTCTAAGGCGTTTTTCTTGTGATCAAAATAGCCCTCTAAGTCCTTAGCCAGCATCGCCGTTGCGCTCAAGCCCTCAATTTGCAAAATCCCCACTAATTGTTCTTGTTTGGTGAGCAAAAAATGCGCATCGTATAGACCTAAAATGTTATTTTCCTCCGCTAAAGAATAGACTTTAGGGAGCGCGCCTAAGAAAAGGTCTAGGCTCTTATTGCGTAAAAATTGCCACAACCCATTTAGCATGTGGGGGTTATCTGGGGTGTCAAGAACTCAAAGCACACCCCTGAATAGAAAATCTGCAAAATCAGTGATTCTTAGCTAAAGAAACTTTGGCAGGTGCGTTTTGCAAGGTGCTGTAAGCTTGTTGGAGCTCCCAAAGGGTTTGCATGCGATCGGGGAGGTAGCTTTTATTCCAAGTTTTGGGGTCTAAGATATTCAAATGGTTTTGATTGACCTTATCCTCAAAACTGCTTTTAGGATTTTCACCCGTGCCTAAAATCTCTGAGGCTCTCTCTGGGCTAAGCTCCATGCTCTGTAAAGAGAGTTGTTCAAAGCCTTCATAAAGCTGGTTAAAATCCGCATTCTCTAGGCGTAAAAATGCGCCCACATCGATCAAGGCTTCTTTTTCAGCCTCGCCTAAAATCCCATCGCTATAGGCTAAGACCAATAAAAATTCTACCAGCTTGACGCGTTTTTTATACTCGCCATGCGCTAGCTCTAAAAACTGGGTGCAAAGGCTCTCTAGGCTGGGCATGTCCTCGCTGGCATAGAGTTTTTTAAGCTCCTCTAAGTTTTTAGCCTCTGTGCCCATTTGGCTTAAATCTTTTAAGAAAATCTCCAATAGGACTTCAGAGAGAGCATTAGCATTGAGCTTGCGCTCAAATTGGGCGATCAAGCCCACCACCACGCCCTGCTCGCTAGACTTTAAAACCTCTAGGGGGTCAGGCAGGGTGTAAATCTCAGGAACTTTCTCTACAGGTTCTGGGCTGGGGGTGGGGAAACTCTTTAAAGGGTTTTTCAAATACTCTTGCAGGGTGTAATACAAGTAAATCAACACCACCGCTGCACCCACAATTAAAATCACTTCCATACAATCATCCTCTCATAATAAACTGGTATCATTTTGTTTTTGGTGCGTTTTGCGGTAACTTCTCTCAGTTGTGGCTTGGATCAAACGCCGTTTCTCCTCTTTCTGTTTGTTTTTCAAATCCATTTGGCGTTCATAGCTTCTTTTGAGTTGCTGGATATAGTCTTCGCGTTTCTCGGGGGATTGGAAAGAGATAGGCTTGGCCAGTAAAATAAAGGCTAGGAAGAAAAAAATCATCAAGGACAACTCACCCGAATCCTCTCCATTGAGCAAATACCAAGAGAGGCTAACAGCGATGGCGAAGATAATTTTTAATCCTGCTTTCAAGGGCACCTCCTAGATAAAGCTAAAGGGGTTGGCGTGCGTGTCTAAGCCTAGAGTCTGCTTGTTGGTTTCACCTAGAGCCAGCAAGGCTAATTGGGGCAGGAATAAAAGGCTGGTGTTGTCGTGATCGCGTTGGTAGAGCTTGGAAGCTTTTTGTGCTAGAGTGTCGAGCATGCAAAACTGGCTAATAGAGGTGGTGAGCAAGAAATCCACGCCTAGATCGATGGCTTCATAGCGGATATTAGCAGATTGCTTGAGGGCTAGGGGCATGTCAATTTCTAACAAGTGGGCGTAGGACTGGGTGGCAAAAAGGGGCGTGTGGCATTTTAAAGAGAGCCGATCAAAGAGCGCATTGTAATTTGCAGATTGTGCCAAATGGTAGCCCCCAAATAGAGCCGTGCTAAACCCGCTAAAAATAGCGCGGTTGGCAAAACCCTCTAGGTTTAAAAAATCCGTGCTTAAAAGGTGGTTAAGATAGGCAATTTGTGCCTCTGGGTGGTATTGCAGATCATGGGGGGCTAGGATTTTTTGGATTTTCTCCTGCCATTCAGGGCTTGCATCTAAGATTTTTTTAGCATAAAGGGCATTGGCATAGGAATCTTCATCGCAAAATAAAAGCGTTGCGCTAATTTTGTGGGCTAGGGCTAGATTGTAGGCTTGTGCGCTCAAAAACTTTTCTAAATCCCCAAAACGCCCCCAATACCCCCCATCAAAACAGCAAGTAAGCTCCACAAATTCCACTTTTAAACGGCTTAATAGGACGCGTGTGCTTTGCAAGAGGGGGGCACTATTAAAGAGCTTGTCATACCCATTAAAGATAAAAAATGCCGCTTTGTTGGCGGGGGGGGTTTGTTTGGGCGGGAAAGCATATTTTAAGGCTAGATTCTTACCCACATGTGCCCATGTGTTGTTGGCAATGGGGCAGGCTGAACCTTGCGTTAGCATTTTTTGCAAATCATAGATGGCTTCATCTAGGCGATCGCTGGGGGGGTAGAGGTAGTTTTTAAGACTCACAAAGTGCATCACGCCATATTTGTCATGGGCGATGCTTTGCAAAAAATCCCTAGCGCGGGTGGGGTAGCGATTCATCAGCCATCTAACATATAAGAAAAAGCCATCGCCATAGTAGCCCGCTTGCTTTTTGGGGGTGATGAAATTGATGTTAATGTATTTGGCTAACTCGCTCTGCTCGCTTGCGCTCAAAAAGGGCGCGCTTTGCAAGAAAGATTGGTATTGGCTTAAAATGGCACTTTCATCCATGAGGAGGTCTTTAAGGGCATATTCAGCCGCTAGGGGCTCTAACACCCATTCAGCAGAGAAGCGTTGCACCAACTCAGAGACAAGGAGATTTTCAAAAATGGCAACTTGGTTGATCTTAAACCCCAAATGAGTCGCATCATAGCCAAAATCGGGGAAGGGGATGTGTTCTAACACATCTTTTAAACGCCACTCAGGGAGATATTCCACGATGCAGAGCGGGTAACTAGGGTTGTATTGATTCTTGGCATCAAAGCGGAATACCCGTATCTGCAATTTTAAAATACTCATTTAGGACCTTTATCTTGCAAGGATTGAATCGCTTGCTGGTTTCTAGGATCGGAAAGAAAGGCATCTTTGGAGCTTTGGAGTTGCTCGGTGGTGTTATCTGTAAAGAGCATGGAGGGGTCGCAGCGGTTAAACAACACCACATTAGAGTCGTTTTTATCCTTGATAATGATTTGCACGATCCCACTGAGCGTGATTTTAACCGTGGTTTCGATATTGTCGCCTAAACCCGCCTCAAAGCTAATTTCTGGGGTTTCTCTATAAATTTTCAGGCTTTCAAAGGTGTAGCCTGCCAACACAAAGAGCACGAACGCCCCAAAACTCTCTAAGAGGTCTTGGGGCAAGAGGGGTTCAAAGCGCACCTTAGAGAGATCGCAAAAGATGCTAAAATTAATGCGGTTGTGGTGCAAAAAATACAGGCAGTCGCGGCAGTGTTGGTCTGTCATGGCATTGTATTTTTGCAACAAATCCATTAAAGCAACCCTTCAAATTCCTCTAACATTTTTTCCACCTCGCCCATGCCAATTTGCCAAAACTCTTTGTGCCCGATGTCAAACCCAAACATCCCCACTAGCTCCTCTGGGCTTTGACTCCCGCCCTTGCTTAAAAAGGTGGTGTAGGTCTCTACAAAGGCTTGTTTGTCTTTGGGGGTGTTTTTTTGGCGGTAAAGCCCAAAGAGTGCTAGGACGAGTAATTGCCCATAGCTATAGGAGTAACAATAAAAGGGCGAATGGATAAAGTGGGGGATATAACTCCACCAGCGGGCGTAATTCTTGCTGAGTTTCACGCTCTTACCAAACATTTTGGCATTTTCCTCTTGCCAAATCTGATCGAAGTCTTTGACCTTGAGTTCCTCCTCTGTGGCGTGGATACGGCGTTCAAAATTGGTCATCACCACTTGCCTAAACATGGTGGAGAAAATATCTTCCAATTTGCCCGCATAAATGCCCCGCAATTCTTTTTTATCCAAATCTTTTTTGAGGCTCTCAAAGAGCAACATTTCCCCAAAGACCGAAGCGGTTTCGCTGGTGGTCAGTGGGGTGTTGGTGTTGAGATAGCCTACTTGTTTGCTAAGCTCTTGGTGGATCATGTGCCCAAACTCATGGGCGATGGTGAAAGCTGAACGCCGATTGCCCGTAAAGTTAAGCAACACATAGGGGTGTGCGCTGGGCACGGTGCTATCACTGAACGCCCCACCGCGTTTATCAGGTCTGGGGTGCGAATCGACCCAACCCCCATCAATGCCTTTTTTGACAATCTCATAAAATTGAGGCGAAAAGTCCTTGTAAGCCTTTAAAACAAGGTCTAGGGCTTCTTTATAGCTAATGGGGGTTTCTTTGTCATTGATGGGCGCATAGCGGTCATAATCTTTGAGCTTGTAGCCCAAAATCTTAGCCTTGCTTTTGTAGTAGCGGTGCACTAAGCTATAATTGGCATTCACGATCTCTAGCATGCTATCCACGCTCTCTTGGGAGATTTGGTTACCCAAGTGCCTAAAGGTTTCGGGCTTGTCATAGTGGCGCAATTTGGTATCAATATGCAGGTCTTTTCTCACCATGTTAAGCACATAGGTGAGCACCAAGCTATTTTTTTTCAAAGACTTGGTGAGGGCTTTTTGGGCTTTTTTGCGCAATTTGCGGTTGGGGTTGTGCAGTTCGGATAAAATCTCCTCCTCGCTGATCATTTTGTTTTCAAAGGGGATTTTGAGCGAAGTGATGACTTGATCGAAAAGCTTAGAGAAGGCATCCACGCCCACGCTAGAAGTGGCTAGTAAAACCTTTTCTTCAGGCAGGCTCAACATGTGGGGTTTTTGGCGCAAGAGCAAGCGCAGGAAGTAGGCGTATTTGGGGGTGGCATCAATCATCGCCTCTTGTTGTGCGTCCTCTAGGGCGCAAAATTCATTTTCAACAAACAAGAGATGTTGTGCCATGTCCGCACAGATAAGCTGGTATTTGGAGTAAAGATCGCTGCGTTTGGAATCGCTAGCAAAGATCAAAAAGACATAGACCATTGCGCGCGAAATTCCCTCACTCAAGTTTTCATAATCCTCCAGCACCTTTTTAAAGGCACTGGGCTCTAGCTTAGCAAAACTTTGGGCGTGCTTTTGCTCGAAGGTCTTGACTTTTTTATCCCACTCTTTCAAGTGCTTGTCTAAAGACTCTTGATCCTTGAATAAGGCACTCAAATCCCAATGGTGTTCTAAATCTTGGTTTTTTAAGGCTTTGTCCGCCTCTTTGGTTTGGGTTTTAACATTGCTCATAGAATACTCCTTACGGTGATTGATTTGGGGGCTATTTTAGCATGGATTTTAGAGGTGTTGCTAACATGCTAAGGATTTTACCACTTGCAATGGCAAACTCTACTTAAAGGCGTGTTATAATCCCCCTAATATTTGAGACTGAAGGATGCAAGATGAAAGCAAGACAGGTTATTTTGTTGGGCATGTTTTCTAGTGTGGTGCTATTTGGGGCATGCAGTGTTTATGAAAATGCTGAGAGCTCCAAGAAACCTCCAGCCAGCAAGCATGCAGAAGAAAAAAAAGAGCTAGAAAAACCCAAAGAACACCCCAAGCCCCCTAAGCCCAAAGAACCCACCTCCACACCTCCACCGCCACCCAAACCCAA
>NZ_FZLB01000100.1:0-2169 GCF_900196775.1 Helicobacter bizzozeronii | reverse complement strand
CGAAAAGACTATGCCACGATGAAAGAAAGCCTTAAAATCATTGACAAGGGCGCTCTAAAACTTAGAGATGTGGCTAGAAGCGAGCAAAGGGCATTAGATGCTTTAATCAAATACACCCAAGGGCAAGGAGCTGAAGGGTTAGACAATCTCAGCCGTATCACTAAGGGATTAAGCCCAGCTAATAGAGAGGTCTTAGAGCTTAATATGCTCAATCGGCTTTTTGCCAACTCCTTAGAGCAACTAGAGGGGCTTAAGGTCTTTGATAGCCAAGCCTTTTTCAAGCACCTAGATAGCCTCAAAGAGGGGACATTCCAAAGCAAAGCCGCACAAGATTTTATCGAAATTGCCAGTGGGTTTAACCGCCTCTTTAACCAAGATGCCAAGCTAGCCAAAGCCCTTAAAAGCACCACAGGCGAGCATGTGGGCAGTTCTATTGCCACCAGTGTCTGGGGTGCTGTGCAATACCAAATAACCAAATTTGCCTTTGCCTTGATGGTTAGAACGATGCCCTTTGTCCCCTTTTTTAAGGGCATTAACTCTAAGGTGAGTGCTGCCGCACTGCGCTACCACATCAAAGCCGCCTTAAACAAGTCCGCCAGTGTGCAGGACTTTAAAATCCAGCTTAACCACCTAGTCCAACGACAAGACTTTGATAACGCCACTAAAGCCTTGATTAGAGAGATTGAGGGGGGATTACCCCCTGATGACCCACCACCTAGTGGAGGTGGTGGAGGTGGAGGGATAGCTAATCCGCATTTAGGGGATAGTGGAGGAAAGCCCCCAAGGGGTGGTGATGATCTATTAGACCCCAGCAAGCCTTTAAGACGGGCAAATATAGAGGAGATCACACAAGAATTTTTAGAGGAAGTCAAAAAGCGTAATGTTAAAGTGTGGATAGGGGATTTTACACCCCAAGAAAAAGGCTTGATGCAAGAATTGGGCTTTGATAGCAAATACCCCGTAAAGATTACTTTTAACGGGGACGCTTTAAAGCATGTAGAAAAAAATCACGGGCTTAACTCTATCCACCATATTAAAAACGAACAGCCCGCCATAGGGATTGAGGACATTAAGTATTACCCGCAAGTGGTTAATGAGTCAGATATTAGCAAGGTGATAGACAACAAAGACGGGCAAAAGCTTTTGGCGAGTGCTAAACAGATTAACGGGTACTTTATGGTGATTGAGACTATCAGCACCAAGAAAAACGAGTTGAAACTCAAAACTTTATACAAAGAAAATGGCGAATGGGGCAAGAATCCTATTTTTGGCGGTATGGGTGAACGACCAAAAAATGGCGAAGACTCGCTAAGCCCCCAGCCTAGTGTCAACTTAGACGCACGACCCCAAACCACCAGCCCCAACCCTACCACCCCAGAGCTTAAAAATCAAGCCACAAAGCTTCACGCCAAAGCTAAAGAGCAAGAAGCGGGGTTTAAACAACTCCTAGAGAGCCTAAGCCAGCCTAGTAGCACCCTAGAGGCTAGCAATATTTTAAAAAGCGTAGGCAGTATCCAAAGCAAATTAGAACGCAAGCAGGGCAGAGTAGAAAGCTTAAATGACTTGTTAAGAGGGGCGATTATCTCTAGGGACAGAGAAACCATAGATGACCAATTAGTCCAAATTGCCATTAAGCTAAGAGATGCGCAAATCCCCCACACGATCGAATATAAAGAAAATCGCGGCAGTGGTTATGAGGGGATTCATATCCACTTTAAACATAACGATGTGCCCGCTGAAATCCAAGTGCATACCCCTAAGAATTGGGCGATTAAAAAGAAGCAGGATGAGAGCTACCATGTTACAAGAGATAATGAAATCACCAAAAAATTAAGCGAAACGCAAGTAAAAGAGTTGCTCCAAAAAAGCAAAGCTTTAGGTCAAGAGTCAGACTTAGACATTAGCCTTTTAACATCATTTGAGGTGATTTCTACAGAGTTTTCAGGTTCGGCGATGTCTGTAAATCTCAAAAACGCCGCAACAGATTCAAACCTAACCCACATCTTGCGTTTAAAGTCAAATTCAAAAGAACCGCCACCATCAAAGGACGCTAACGCATACAAACGCCCCGATTCAGAGTTAAACCAAAATGATAATTTATCTTCAGGTAGTGGGAACAACATAGCTCCTTTAAACCAGTTACCCCAAAATACCACAACCCCCCAAACA
>NZ_FZLB01000103.1:0-1304 GCF_900196775.1 Helicobacter bizzozeronii | reverse complement strand
TGTAATTGCCCTTGGTGCAAGATGCCCAAACAAGAGTGGTAAGGGAATTCATTAGGAGGGGAGTCTCTTATCCATATCTCTAAGATGAAGGTATAGACATCTTGTCCTTGCTTGAGGGTTTTGGTATCGGAGATATAGCCTTGAGAGAGATCGCGTGGGTTGTAATTTTTAGGCAAGTTTTTATCTCGCCCTTGCAGGTAGGCTGTGAGCCATTGGCGCACATCCCTATGCGCTTCCCTAATTTCAGGGGACTGCCACTTGCCATTTTTATCCATCAAATCATCTTGGGCGGCTTGCCTTGAGAATTGATACATGGGAGGGTAGTCCTGTGTGTTTAAAATGAGCTTGTGGTATTTTTGGGGATCGGTATAGAAAAAGTTTTTAAAAATAGGGGTGTATTGGGGGTTAGCAAAGAGCAGGGCACTAATTTGTCTAAACGCATTAGCATAGGCATCTTCCATGCAATTGCTAACTTCCATAGGGTAGTAACCGGGTGGAGGAGGGGGGTCTTCAGGGCTCTCTTGTGGCCAATTCTCTAAGTTTGCCTCTGTCTCTTTGATACATTCCTTGCTCCTTTGACGGATTGCTTTTAAAGAGATTTGGCGCACCTTTTGGCGATCTTGTGGGCTCACCCCTGCGCGCACTTGGTGGTAAAAATCGCTGTAAAAGCGATTGAGAATAGCTAGATCAATATCTCCTGAATCCCGAGCATTGCCATAGATGTCGCATATCACCTTATCTTGCAACGCCTCATCTTTGATCAAATCCCCCGGGCAAGTGTCTGCTCTGGGTCCAACATATTCCTCATAGATGGCTAAGTTAAGATTGAAAGCCTAGATGGGGTTTAAAAGGGCAATGAGCAAATAGAGAGTGGAGAGGAGTGATTTTAGTGTCGCAACACTGGGAGGTGTAGAGTTAAAAACATTTAGCATAAGAGACACCCTTAAGTCTTGGCAAATTTTGAAAGATGCTTTTCTTACAATTTAAGCCCATGATAGCATACTGACCTTTTAACGAGCTGTTCAAACAGACATGTTAGACTTGGGGGTCGTAACTCCATATTGAAGGGGGTTTATGCGTATTAATGCGTTGCCCAACACCTACTTTACAGACAAGCAGTCTTTGGGCTAGAACATTAAGAATTGCAATTATAATTATTGCGTGTTATAATGCCCCAAAACCACTAGGAAGCCCCATGCGCAAATTCCTCTGTATGCTCGCTCCCATAACAACTTGTAGTGCCCAATGGTTTGGGTCTCTAGGGCTCACCATCGGCGCACAGATATGGCATGGAAAAATCTTCA
>NZ_FZLB01000105.1:0-4233 GCF_900196775.1 Helicobacter bizzozeronii | reverse complement strand
GGGGGGGCTAGTGGGTCTTCTCAAGCCCACCAGATTCAATCTTTGGAGCTTTGCGGGGCGCAGGTGCAAAAGGGTGATGCTCTGCAGGAGCGCAAATTACAACGACTCTTTGCCAACCCCCATTTTACTAAGCGCATTAAGCGTTGTAATGACTTGGGGGCGGGGGGGGTGAGTGTGGCTATCCCCGAGCTAGCCAGCATGGGCGTGATCGTGCAACTAGATAAAATACCCACCAAATATACAGGTTTAAACGCACTCGATCTCGCCCTAAGCGAATCTCAAGAACGCATGGCAATCCTCATTGATCCTAAAGACTTAGACACAATCAACAAGCTTTGTGAGAGCGAGGGGGTGTTAAGCGCATGCGTGGGGCAGACCACACCAAGCGGGCATTTTGAACTCTTTTATTACCAAGAACGCCTAGCACACATCCCCATAACACTTTTACAAAGCGGGGGCGCACCCAGATTAGCCCATGCGCACATCTGCCCGCCTGCTTGCCTACCTAAATGCGTCCATTCTTTTACCCTCAGTTTTAAAGCCCTTGCTTTGGGTTTGAATACTTGTTCTCAAAAAGGGCTAATCAGCCAATTTGACTCCACCATTGGGAACAATACGATCTTTATGCCCTTAGGGGGGGCTTACCAAAGCACGCCTATCCAAGTGATGGCACACACGATCCCCTTTGAGCAAACCCACACTTGTTCGCTAGTCGCCTTTGGGTTTGACCCCCACACTTGCACGCAAGACCCGATCAAGGGGGGGTATTTTGCGGTAGTTACTAGTGTGTGTAAGCTGGTGGCTTGTGGGGCGCAATTTAAAGATATTTATTTGAGTTTTCAAGAATACTTTGAACGCTTGGATCACCCCACCAAGTGGGGGAAGGCTTTAGGCGCGCTACTAGGGGCGTTTTTAGCCCAAAAAAGACTGGGCATTGCTTGCATTGGGGGCAAGGATTCGATGAGTGGGAGTTTTGAGGAGTTAAGCGTGCCCCCCACTTTTATTAGTTTTGCCTTCTGCGCCCAAGAAAACCACCGCCTGATTAGCCCCGAGTTCAAGGGCGCAAACCACTATCTCTATCTTTTGACCCCGCCCCTAGATTGGCATGGTCTGCCCTATGATTTTGCAGAACTCTTCACTTATTTACATGCCCTAATCGCCCAAGGGGTGATTCTATCCGCTTCTGCTTTGGGGCGTAAAGGCGTAGCGCAGGCGATTTTGCAGATGTCCTTGGGGAATAAAGTTGGGGTTGAGTTAGAAGAAGTGCCCCTAGATTTGCTCTTTGATCCGTGTTTTGGGGGCTTTGTGGTGGAAAGCACGCAAAAATTAGATCAGGGGATTCTCTTGGGGCATACCACAGCTAAAGCCCATATCAAACGCGTATCTACATGTTTGCCCTTAAGCACCCTATTAGAACTGCTAGAGCAACCCCTAGAACCCCTCTACCCCACAAAAGCCCCCAAAGCCCCAGACCTACCCACGCCGGCTAAGATTTTTTGTGATTTGCCTAAAAGCCACACCAAGATCGCTAAACCCCGGGTGCTTATCCCTATTTTTGCAGGCACTAATTGTGAGATAGACACCCAAAGAGCCTTTGAGAGGGCGGGGGCTTTGGTGCGCTCTCTTGTGATCAACACCCTAACTCCCCAGCTTAGTGCCGAATCGATACTGGCAATGCGCCAAGCCCTCAGAGAATCCCAAATTTTATTTTTAGCTGGGGGCTTTTCAGGGGGCGATGAACCCGATGGGGCGGCTAAGATGATCAAGGCGTTTTTCTCCAACCTTAGCTTACAAGAGGCGATCTTGGAGCTTTTAAAGCACCAAGATGGGCTCATTGGGGGGGTTTGCAATGGGTTTCAGGCTTTGCTCAAAACCGGTCTCTTGCCCTTTGGGCGGCCTGTCCCTTCACAAGCAAACCACCCGACCTTACTGCCCAATTCTCTCTTGCGCCACCAAAGCCAAATTGCCTATATCAAGGTGCGTTCAAACCGCTCGCCATGGCTGGCACGCACGCAAATAGGGGAGATTTACGCTGTGCCCATCTCGCATGGGGAGGGGCGTTTTTTTGCCACGCCTGCCATGCTTGGCGATCTGTCCCAAGGCGATCAAATTGCCACCCAGTATGTGGATTTGCAAGGCAATATTGCCCTAGAGACTCCCTTTAATCCTAATGGCTCACTCTGTGGCATTGAGGGGATCACTTCTGCTGGTGGGCGCATTTTTGGCAAAATGGGGCACACCGAGCGTTTTAAACCCGGTCTGTATCAAAATGTCCCCGGTCAATATGCCATGCCCATTTTTCAAGGTGCGGTGGATTATTACGCTTAAGGCTACTTGATGATTTGGGAGATGGTTTTAAACTGCGGGTGGGTGTAGGTTTGCATGCACTCAAAGGCGACAATCTCAGCCGATAAAATCCGCGCCCCCAAGCGTTTTAACTCCTCTAGGGCTAGGGTCTTATTTTGCAAATCCCTAGAACTGGTGCAATCAGCCAGCAAGGTTACCTCATAGCCATGTTTTAAAAAATCTTTGGCACTCTGATAGACACAAACATGGGCTTCAATCCCCAAGAGGATGAGGGGAGATTTGTGGGGTGTGCTAAAAACGGGATAAGCACTAAAACTCTCTTTAATCCAAGCCTCTTGGGTGAAATATTCCTTGAGGGGGGCTAGGGTGGGGCCTAATTTTGCCGGGTTTTGCTCTGTGGCATAGATGGGGAGTTCTAAAGCACGCGCAATCTTTAAAAACCGGGTGCAATTTTTTAGCAACAAGTCTTTATCAGCCATCACGGGGAATAATTTTTCTTGGATATCAACCACCAACACACAAGACATGGGCATCCTTTCTTTTTGCTATCTTAGCGTATGTGGTTAAATTAGGTGTTATTCTATTTTAAGTCTGCCCCATTGATCGCCTCAATAATAAAATGCGTGGCCTCCAAGCTTTGGGTAGGGCTGATGGGCAGGCTCAAAATTTCTTGGCTAAAGCGTTGTGTGTTGGGTAGGTCTATGTGGCTGTAGGTGCTTAAGAGGGGTTGTAAGTGGCAGGGGATGGGGTAGTGGATACTGGTTTCTATGGAATGCTTGGCTAGGTGGGCTTGGAGCTGGTCTCTAGCATGTGTGCGGATCACAAAGAGATGGAAGACATGTTCATCAAAATTTCTAATCGGGGGCAAGATAATATGGGGGTTTGTAATACCCTCAAAATAGAGTTGTGCCACCGCGCGCCGTTTGGCATTGTTACAATCAAGGTCGGGTAGCTTGGCGTGTAAAAAGCTGGCTTGCAAGCTATCCAAGCGGGAGTTAAAGCCCGCATAGAGCGCATGATCTCTGTAGGGCGCGCCATCATTGCCCAAAATCTGCACCATTTCGATGACTTGTGGATCAGAGCTCAACACACAACCCCCATCGCCTAGCGCGCCTAGATTTTTACTGGGATAAAAACTAAAGGCACTGGCATGCCCTAAGCTCCCTACCTTTTGCCCCTCAAAGAGCGCACCATGCGCTTGGGCGGCATCCTCTAAAAGTAAGAGTTGGTGTTTTTGCGCAATCGCTTGCAAGGCGTGCATGTTAGCGCTCTGCCCGTATAAATGCACCACTAGGATCGCCTTGCTCTGGGGCGTGATGGCAGATTCGACCAGTTTGGGATCGAGCAAATAATCTGCCCCCACATCTACAAATTGGGGGATCAAATCATTATGCAAAATGGCTAAGATAGTGGCAATAAAAGTAAAAGAGGGCACGATCACACCCGCCCCCCTAGGGAGTGCCCCTAAGATTTGATAAGCCCTTAACATCAAGGTGAGCGCATCCAGCCCACTATTGACCCCTACGCCATGATCGCTTTGGCAATAGTGGCTAAAGGCGTTGATGAAGTGGGTATTGGTAGGGGCGTTGATCAATCCAGAATCCTCTAAATGCCGGGCTAAAATCTGCTTAAAGCGATCCTTGTAGGGCGCATGGAGGGTGCTTAAGTCTAAAAAAGGGTATTGGTAGGGCATGCACAACCTTAAGATAGAATAATTTATAATGATACCTTATCTTTGATATAGGAAGGCCATGCGCATTTTTATTATCCACCTCTCTAAACAAACTTGTTTAGAACATGGTCTAAAAGAACGCAACATAGAGCCTTTACTAGAGAGTTTGCAAAACCCTAAACACTCGGTAGAGGTCTTTGATGCAATCTATGCCAAAACTTCTACAGGCTTACACCCCTTAGTGCAAAAACATG
>NZ_FZLB01000106.1:0-3090 GCF_900196775.1 Helicobacter bizzozeronii | reverse complement strand
TATGGGAGAGTATGTCAATCGGTTAGCTTGGAAGTTGGTGTTTTAGGTGTTTTTTAGATGTTGTAGCAAAAACTCCAAGAAATACTCGATTCTGTCCTGTGCAAGGCTTACAATCTGTTTAGAGTAGCTTGCACCACCACTTAGTGCACAGGCAAAAAGTCTAGGGTAGGCAATGCCGCAAGGAGCGTTGGCACACTTTAAAGATGCGCAAAAAAAAAAAANNAACAAGAGATTTTAAAAGAGGGGCTAAAAGACTTGTGCAACCAAGACGCGCTTAACGGACAATGTACTAATGACTTAAAAGAAGCTAAAGCCTTTGCTAAGGCATCAGAGGATGCTTTGACTAGAAATAAGAAAGGGACATTAACTCCTATAGACTTTAGCTTCTCCCCTGCCTTTTTTGCAAACACCGCTTTAGACACAGCCAAACCTAAACCTAAGTCAAGCGCAACAAAACCCCTATGGCAATATGGTAGAAACACCAAACAAGCCTTTGAGGACTATACCAAAGCCCTAGAACAAAATGACCCTATTGCGTGGCTAGAGCTGGGTAAAATGTATTTGCAGGGGGTTTTTGTCGCTCCTAATCCACATAAAGCTTTAGAGCACTTTAAAAAGGCTGCGGAACTAGGCTCAGAACAGGCAAAAGTAGGACAAAACTTGATCAATGAAAATTTTGAGGAAGAAGGGATTAAGATGCCTAGCAAACCTGTGGCGTTTTCTACCGATCTAGTTGCTAATGGTGAGGGTCGAGCCGGGTTAGATTTTGCATTTGAAGAATGCGAAGTAGAATTTTACGAGGAAATTATAGATACCTTAAAGAAACAAGCAGAAAGTGGAGATGCACAGGCGAGTGCATGGCTGGGACTTTATATGATTAATGCGGGCAGTCTAGAAGAAAGTCCCTATTGGTATTTGGAGGAAAGCTATGAGCACGATGACCGCTTACGCCTATACTCTAATCGGGCTTATGATGCGATGCAAAAGGCGATTAAAGGGGGCTACATACAGGCGTATTATTTCTTGGGGGGCGAAGAGTTGCTGTATGAAGATCGCTCTAAGATTTTAAACGAAAACGAGGCGCTCTTGGGCTTATATGGGTTTTATGATTCGATGGATAGCGTGTGCAGCAGTGATCAGGGGAATAGTTGTGAGGATGAGTATGTAGAGGGGTTAGTGCCTGAGGATTGGCGGATTTGGTATGAGGAAGAGGAGCGCACAAAGTTTTATAACAGCAAGATCAAAGAGAGCCTACAAAAGGGCTTAGAGTTTTGAGATTGCTTGTGTGCTGCGGCTTGGGTGAAAATCCAGCAACAAGAGATTGAGCGTCAAAGCAAGGAAGGTAAGGATATAGAGCCAAGCGCACTTCTTGCTAAACGCTGCGAGTGGATCGCACTGTTAAAACCTTTTTGGCAAGAGCAACGACACCACCGTGTTTTAAGCAAACTTTTAGAACTTTTAGAGGCGCAAATTGCTTTTTGTGAGGAGAGCAAGGGTTTTGATTCTAGCCTTAAACAAAAGGACATCGTAAAAGCCGATTTGGAAACTTTTGGGTATTACAAACAATGCCTAAAAGAGCGCAAGGATTACCATAAACTATTGGGTGGACAAGAAAGCGCACAACAACTGAGTCAGTATTACAAAAACTACAACAAATGTCTACTTTTCTAAGGAAAACCTATGAAACAAGACTACCTAGAAATTGTCCTAGCTGTGCTCAAAGAAGCCAAAGCTCCCGTGTCGATCTATGACCTTTACACAAGGGCGCAAGAGCTTTACAAAGCGCACAAGATCGATAAAATGTTTAGCACAGCCGAGCATTTGACTTACTTCCCTGCGTATAAGGCTTTAAAGAACAAGGAGGAAGTGCCTTTCGTGCAAGTGGAGGGCAAACCCATCAGCATTGCCCTTAAAGAATATGCGGATAATGTAGTTGAGAGCACAACCCAAACAAGCTCTTCAACTTCTTGTAAAACAGAAACCCACCACGAACGCACATTGCACCCACTACTAGCCTACTTTGTCCAACACAAATGGGGCGCACACACCAAGACCATTAAACACGAAAGTGCGCTCAAAGCCAAACAGGGCAAAAACTCTTGGCTTTATCCAGATATGGTAGGAGCGAGTTTTGCGTATAAGAACTTCGATCCTGCTTTGCGTGAGTTTGTAGAGAACTTTGACATTTTGCCCTTAAAACTCTTTTCTTTTGAACTCAAAAAGCAAGTGGATTTAAGCAATTGCAGAGAACATTACTTCCAAGCCATCAGCAACAGCTCTTGGGCTAATGAGGGCTACTTAGTGGCTGAAAAACTAAACATCCAAGACAATGATTTAATGGATTTGCTCAAACGATTACACGCAAGCTTTGGCATAGGCGTGATTGTGTTAGACACTGAAGATTTGACAAAAAAGCCAAGTGCTCTTAAATGCAAGGTTTAAAGACAATTTAGACCACACGATGCTAGGCGAGTTGTCTAAAAACTCTCCCGATTTTCAAGAGTTTTTAAAAGCCTTGAGTCTTTACCACGGAGCGATTAAGGCAAATATGAGCGAACAAACAAACTTCCAGGCCTTTGACAGTGTCCTAAGCCCTAAGAGCTTAGAAGAATACATCAAGATGGAGATTTTAAAACTAGAGCCACAAGAGAGCTAACCCATAGAAAGGAGAGGTTATGTCTGTGCTGCCTTAATAAGACTGGCTCTTAAGAGCTAAGGGTTTTGGTTGGTGTGAGAAATGAAGTTTTAAAAAATGATTTAAGGAGAAAATGATGGCAATTACATATGCGGAAGTGAAATCGCAACAGCTCCATGTCTATGGTGAGAAAAATAAAACACTTTATATGCACGCTATGAGCCCGAGCGATAAACTACTAGGCTTACAGCTAACTCTGTAACCGTGAAAAAAGGGCAATACACGATAACTTATGATGAAAAAGGCAAAACCATCAGCACGCACCACACGCCTTAATCTTAAGATTTTCAAGCCCAAACTAGGGCACGCCTTTTAGGGTAGCCACAAGCTATCCGCCCACAAGATTTTAAAAAAAGGATAAGCAATGGCAACCACACAAAAACGCTATTTTCCCA
>NZ_FZLB01000107.1:0-5286 GCF_900196775.1 Helicobacter bizzozeronii | reverse complement strand
GTGTTGAAAATGGGGGTAATCTTTTCACAAAGCTATCACAGCGTAATAACAAGAATATGACATTACTGATACGCCCCATCAATGCTCATTCTAGCTAAATCAGCAGAGAGGGCGCGTGTGTGGGTTTGGTTGGAGGACACATTGATACTCGCATCGGTTTTGAATAGATCGCTGGGCTGGTTGCTTTGGCGTTGTTGGAGTTCTTGGCGTTTAAAAAACTCGGTATTGTTAAATTCAAATTTTGCGGGCTTGGGGTTGGGGGGTTGTTGGCATGCGTTTAAAAGGGCTAAACAGAGCAGAGCCACTAGCCCATTTTGCCACACCACTACCCCTTAAAAGTTTGGCTTAATCTAGCCCCCACTAGGGCTTTTTGGCAAGCTTGGGGTTTTTTGATCTCCATATCAATATGCGTGATCGATGGGAAGCAGGTTTTAAGCCACGCGGTGATTTCCTCTAAGGCTTGTTCTAAAAGCGGGTATTGCGTGGTGGCAAATTTATTTTGCACCACCTCCAGCAAGTCCATGTAGTCCAAATAGTCCTTACCCTTGTGATCATGGGGGTAGTTGTATTCCACTTGGAGATTAATCAAGATGGGCTGGGGGGTGGTCTGTTCGCTCACCATTGTGCCAATGAGCACATCGAGTTGGTAATTTTCAATCAACAAAGTCATGGTTAGCCTATAAAATCTTTTTCTCGCGCCCACTCAGCAAATTAAGCAGGTTAGACCAATGTTTATAGAGGGTGAAAACAAAAACAAGCACCATCGGCGTAGGCGTGCCCACCTCATGCAAGATATTAACAGAGGCGGGAATGCCCCAAGAGGGCAGGAAAAACACCAAGAGAGTGGCTAGACCCACACCCGCAATGGAGGCTAGAGAGGAGATTTTAAGCCCCTTGCCAATGATTGCCCAAAGTGTGAGCCCAATTAGGCTCTCTATAGGAATAAGCAAGAGGACTGCCCCCATTGTGGTGCTCACCCCCTTACCGCCTTTGAAGTTCAGATAGGGCGAATAGCAATGCCCGATGATGGTTAAAATCGCCACCATCCACTGGGCTTCAAAATTCAAACCCGCCATTTTAGAAGCCAGCACGGGCACAATCCCCTTGATCAAATCCAACACCAAGCAGATACTCCCCAGTCTCTTAGCCCTTTGGGGATCAAGACCTTTAGCCACACGGCAGACATTGGTCGCCCCAATCCCCCCACTCCCCTCTTTGGTGATATCCACCTTGTAAAGCACCTTCATCATCACAAACCCAAAGGGAATCCCCCCGATCAAATAGCCCAAGATGTAAAAGATCACATTGATATTGCTCAAAAAGATCAGCAGATTTTCCATGCAAGCCTCCTAAAGGGGGGATTATAGCAAACTTCTCTTTTAAAATGAGCGGGTGTAGATTCCACGCTGCCAAACGCCTAAGGGGTCATCTAAAAGGAAATTGACTTTATAGCTTTCTTTGATTCCATGTTTTTTATCCCTTAAAATGTGCTGGATAGAAAGTTCAACGGGGGGGAGTTTTAAGGGGGTGTTGGGTTTGAGCTCAAAGGCTAAAAATAATGGCTTATTTTGGGCAAAATCCCAGCCCGTGCGCCATTGTGGCAAGGTGGTTTGGCTTTTAAGCAAGCGATCACCCACCTGCACCTCAAAGCTAGCCAAGTAATAAATGCCCGGCTCTAGGGTGCGTGTGGCGATCCGCGCTTGTTTGTAGGTGTCTCTCCATAGCAAGAAAAACCAGTTATTGCTCCCCAGCACAAATTCCTTAGAGGGTTTATCGCCCAGTTTGCGCCAATAAGTTTTGACCGCCCCGCCTTGATAGCCAATATCAAAGGTAACTTGGCTAGCCAAGCTAGAATGCTTGGGCGCGCAGGCACATAACAACAAAGCTAGGCTACAAATGATCGTTTGTGTCCTCATAGTGGGCACATTTTAGGCAGCTCTAAGATCAGCCCTTCGATCTCTTGTTGCAGGTGTTTTAAATCCTTAGAATTATCCAGCACAAAGGGGCTTAAAGATTTTTTGATCTCAATATCCATTTGGGCGTTGAGTCTTTGGGTGATTTGGTGGGGGCTTAAGTGATCTCTTTGGGCGACCCTTTGGATTTGTACTTCTCTAGGCGCATAGACTAGCACCACTTGGGTGATCCCATAACTTTTAACCCCTTCCACTTCGTAGTAAAGCGGGATGTCTAAAAAATAGGGTTGGCGGTGGGTTTCTAAGCTTTGGGCTTGATCTAAGAGTTCTTGGCGCACTTTGGGGTGGATAAAGCCCTCTAGTTGGTGGCGTTTGCTTGTATTGGCAAAAACAATCTCCCCCAGTTTGGGGCGATTAATCTTACCCGCATTTAAAATATCCTCTGCAAATAGGGCTTGAATCTCTAGAGCGTGTTGGTCTAGGAGTTGGTGGGCGATTTTATCCGCATCCAGCACTTGGTAACCATGCAGGCGTAAAAGATTAGCCGCCGTGCTCTTGCCCGTGCCAATCCCCCCAGTGAGCACAAAAGCGTATGCCAAGCTCAATTTTTCAACAACCCTAAATATGCGCTCTTAAGCCAGTTGGGCTGGCAAAAGGCACTGGTATGCACTTGGGCGTTGTAATGCTGCAACCCCTCGAGCATATCCACCTTTTGCAAGCGCAAATCCGCCTCGGGGTGGTAATGCTTAGAGGCAAAGAGGTAGCACAAGGGGCGCACATCATAGGGGTTTGTGCAGGGCATGAGCACCGAAAAATAGCCCTGCAAGTGTTCTAGGGTGCTTTTAAAACCTTGTGGGTCTAATAGCGGGTGGGGGGCACGCAACAACAAGATACCTTGGGGGCTTAACATGCGTTGCAAGCCATCGATTTGGTGGGCATTGGGCGTGTGCAAATCGATGATCAGATCGTATTTTTGAATTTCCAAATCGATCATCTTGGCATGGTGTTTGAAGTTAGCATGGGCGATCACTTCCTCAAAATGGGGGAAAAAGGCTTTAAGGGCGTGTAAAATTTTAGATTCCTCTTGGATAAATGCCACGCTTTTAGCATGCCCTAAGAGTTCAAAAGCCACCTCTAAATCAAATCCCCCCACCACGAGGGCATGTCCAATCTCAGGCAGAACACCCCCCCCCACATGGGCTAAAAATTCGCTCTGCAAAAAGGGGTATTTTTGCAAAAACACCTCTTCTTGTGCGCCCAAAACCTTAGCCACAAGCCCAAAGACCGGGCTTTCAAAAATTTCTAAGCTGCAAGCCACGCCTTTAACTTGCTGGATTTTAGAACCTAGTTGCATCAATACTCTTGGCGGGGGTCGTGTGCCCCATACATCATGTGCGATTTGGCATCGATCACAATGGCATTCACATCCCCCATTCTGGGCTTGACCACAAGCTTATAGCCCATTCTTTTGAGATTTTCTGCCACATCTTTAACCACGCCAAATTTTTCGGTACGGATTTCATCGGGCAACCACTGCATGTGGAAACGCGGGGCGGTGATGGCTTCTGCGATGTTCATGCCATGATCGATTACATTGCTGATCACTTGTAAAACCGTGGTGATGATGCGCGCCCCACCCGGGCTGCCCACGACCATGAAAACCTTGTTGTTTTTAAGCACAATGGTTGGCGACATGGAGCTTAAGGGGCGTTTTTTGGGCTCAATGGAATTAGCATCGCCCCCCACAAGCCCGTATATATTGGGTGAGCCCGCTTTGATGGAAAAATCATCCATTTCGTTATTGAGTAAAAAGCCCGTCCCCTCAATGGCAGCAGCGCTCCCATAAGAAGCGTTGATCGTGTAGGTGATGCTCACCGCATTCCCCCATTTGTCCGCAACAGAATAATGCGTGGTGTTTTTGCCCTCATGCAATTGCCCTAACCCGGGGTTGATCTTGGTGCTATCAGTGGCTAAGTTGGGCTGGATATTTTCATAGACCTTTTTAGCATAAGGTTTGCTGGTGAGTTTTTCAACCGGGATGGTGATAAAATCGGGATCGCCCATGTAAAGGGAGCGATCGGCATAGGCTTGGCGCATCGCCTCTGCCATGATGTGCATGGTTTGGCTAGAACCAAAGCCCAAACTACCGATGTCGGCGTTCTCCATTGTGTTTAAAATCTCAATGATGTGCGTGCCTCCTGAGCTAGGCGGACCCATAGAAACGATCTTATAACCCCGATAAGTGCCCACAACGGGTTTGCGCCACACGACATTATATTGTGCTAAATCCTCCTTAGTGATGATCCCCCCATTGCGGCGCATATCCTCTGCGATCAATTCAGCAATTTTGCCCTTGTAAAAAGCACTAGGACCCTGCTCTTTAATGAGGGTGAGAGTCTTGGCTAAATCGCTTTGCACAAATAAATCCCCCTCCCGATAAGACACCATGCCTTTTTTCAAAAAATACTTGCGGCTACTGGCGTATTTGGCAAAACGCTCTTTGGCAGCTAGCATGGTTTCCCCTTGTCTAGCACTGAGTTTAAAACCTTTTTCGGCTAAATCAATGGCAGGCTGGATCAAGGTGGCTAATTTTTTAGTCCCGTATTTGTCTAACATTTCACTCAAACCTGCCACGGTGCCCGGAACCCCAGCAGCCAAGTAGCCATCAGTGCTCAAATTAGGGATCACTTTGCCATCGCGATCCAAATACATGTTTTTGGTAGCTCTTAAGGGGGCTTTCTCCCTAAAATCAAGGGTGAGATTATCCCCATTAGCCAAATGGATCACCGCAAAGCCCCCCCCGCCAATATTGCCTGCGGCTGGATGCACCACCGCTAGGGCATAACCAATTGCCACGGCCGCATCAATGGCATTCCCCCCCTCATCTAAGACCTTTTGCCCGATTTGATCGGCTAGGGGATTGCTTGAAAGAGCTAGAGCCTTGCCCTTAATGGGAGGCCAACTAGCCCCAGAGGCAAGCTGTATCCACCCCACACTAATTAAAATAACAAGCCACAAACGCAACATCTGCAACATGAAATTCTCCTATGATTTAATCAAAAAGACCGCTATTCTACCATAAGTTAGAGCACTCTGAAATTAAGCTATAATACAAACATGACAGAAAGGACGATTCTTGATTCTAGCACTCAAATACCGCCCCAAACATTTTAAAGAGCTCATCGGGCAAGAATCCATCTCCACCACTCTAGCCCTCGCATTGGATCGTGCCCGTTTGGCGCACGCCTATTTATTTAGCGGGTTGCGTGGGAGTGGCAAGACCAGCTCGGCTAGAATCTTTGCGCGCGCTTTGCAATGTGAGAGAGGACCTGCTAGCACACCTTGTGATGTCTGCCCTAATTGCCTAGAGGCT
>NZ_FZLB01000110.1:0-1479 GCF_900196775.1 Helicobacter bizzozeronii | reverse complement strand
CCGACAAGAGCACCGAGTTGCACATTATCCAAAAAGCCACCTGTTTAGTGCCCTCCAGCACGATTAGCTTAAAGGATTTGCGTTATTTGAGTGCAAGGCGCAAAGATGTGGACGGCAAGATCACCAGCGAACTAATTGGCTATCTCACCCCCAAAAAAGGGCATAAGCTCCTAGTTAGCCTCTTAGTGCCCTTAGAGTGGTTTATGCGCTATTCTTGGGCGATTTTCCCCAAGCTCAAGGACTGCAGGGGGCTAATTAGTGATAACGCCCAAGAGGGGCAGGACTACGCCCTGACCTACACACTCCAAAGCTCTTTTTTAGATGAACTGCAAGTGATCGTCCCATGATTGTAGTAGAGAGCCTAGAGGAGCTAAAGGCTAAGGTTAGCATTGTGGATTTTGTCGATCAGCTAGGCTATCACCCCAAACGCGCAGGGGCTAGCTTTGTGATCTCTTGCCCCTTCCATGAGGAACGCACGCCCTCTTTAGCCCTTTATCCTAATACCAATACTTGGAAGTGCTTTGGCTGTGGCAAGGGTGGGGATGTGATTAACTTTATGGAATATAGGAGCAATAGCGGCTTTTATGATGCGGTTATGCAGGTCGCCCAGCTGGTGGGCTTTAACCTGCAAATCACCCACCACGCCCCCAAGAGCAAGCCCGGGTATGAGCTCCTAGCTTACGCCCACGGGCTTTTCACCCAAGAGCTCACCCAACAAGAGGGCATGTTAGCCTACTTGCAAGAACGGGGCTTGAGCCTAGAGGATGTTAAATATTATGAATTGGGGTTTTGTTCTGCCAAAGTGCTCGAGCAACTTAATAAGCGTTTTAGCTTAGAGCAACTGCAAGAATGCGGGCTTTTTAATGGGAAATACTGCTTTTTAAGCGATAGGCTAAGCTTTGCCTATAAGGACCACAGAGGGCGTGTGTGTGGCTTTAGTGGGCATTCCACAGCCAAACCCCCCAAATACATCAATTCCAAAGAATCCCCCTATTTCCACAAGTCTAAGCATTTATGGAATTTAGAGCGCGCCCTGCCCTCTATTATCCAAAAAAAGCAGATCATCATCACAGAGGGCTTTTTTGATGTGATGGCTTTTGGGCGTTTTGGTTATGCTAATGCCGTATGCTGTAGTGGGACCAGCTTTAATGCCCAGCATTTGGAATATTTGGGCAATTTGGGGGTAGAAATTGTCTTTTGTTTGGATAATGACAGAGCCGGGTTAGAAGCCACCATGCGCGCCTTAAAGCTGTGTTTCAACAAGGACAAGCCCTATGCTAGCGTGAGCGTGGTGTATTTTGCTAATCCCAAAATTAAGGACATGGGGCAATGTTTGCAAAAACCCCAACTTTTCAAACAAGAGGGCTGGAAGTATTTCACCGCCAAAGCCCTAAGCCCTAAGCACCCCCCACAACAGCGCGACAAGCATTATAGGGCATTGATGAGTCTCATTGAAAACTGGACTCCTTTTTTAAAGCA
>NZ_FZLB01000111.1:0-1699 GCF_900196775.1 Helicobacter bizzozeronii | reverse complement strand
ATCCCAACCAACCCCCAACACAACTAAAACCTCCCAAAACCCCCAAGCAACCCTTGTAGCCGAAAATAAGGACAAGAAAGAAAATGGGGTTAAAGAGGCAGACAAACAAGCACCCCCAAGCCAAACCCCTAAAACCTCTATGGAATCCCCCACCATCCAGCATGGAGCGGGCATGGGAGAGATGCAAGAGTTTGCATGCGGGCATTGGACTTATGATGATGACAAGCTAGAGGCTTACCGCCCTAGTGTGATGCGTGGTTTAGACAAGGCTAGCGGGCAGTATTTGGATTTAAGCCCGTGTAATTTGGAGGCTGACCCCACAAGTGGCAAGAGCGGTAAGATTGTGCTTGCTTATACCCAACTTCCCGACAAAATAGAGGTGTTAGGGCCCACCACAACCATGCACACTTTTAAACTCAGCAAAGCTAATTATTCTGAAAAGCGTTGTTATAAGGCACGCACACGCCAATGTTTGCATATTGAGCCCAACAGCAACCAAGAATGGAGCAGCACTTATAGCACCACCACAACTAAGATCACCAAAACCTACAAACGCCCGCCCCAAGTGGGGAGTGCCCTTTCTACAGAATATATTAAAGTCCTAGAGGAAAACAAGGCAGAACGCAAGAGTACCATTAAGGATAATGGATTGGGTTTGAGCGATCAATTCATGGAATTTGTGGAAATCTATCAGGGGCAGTATTTGGATGATCGGATCAAAAATTCACCCGAGTATGTGGCGTGGAAAGAGCGTTTTGTGCGCCCCGGTCATGGCACATGTAGCCAATATGAAATCGAAAAACTCATCACCAATAAAAAAGTGCTCCCCAGCATCCACAACACCCGCATTATATGCGTGAAAAGTGGGGATTTTTTGCTAGAAAACAAACAACCTTAGCAAAACAGCCCCCAAGTTTATTTCGGGGTGTTGTTGGATCATTTTTTACAGAGTTATATCAAAGGTTACCATTTTTTTGCTAGAATACTCTACCTGATTTAATCATTCAGGAATATTTTTGTTTAAGGAGACAGCATGTCAGGACATAGCGAAGAATGTTGCCACGGGCACGAAAACGAGTGTAGTGAACACCACCATCATCATCATCACCATTATCATGGTGGCACACACCACCATCACCACCACCATCATGGCGAACACCATCACCACCACCATGATGGAGATCACCACCACCACGAAGGTTAAGGTGCATCAGCCCCGGGTGTCCCGGGGTGTTTTATCTGCAATCCCCCATACCACGATTTTTAGCTTGGTTTCTTAACATTAGTTTTTTGCCCTAGAAGGTTTCCCCTCATACAGCCGATCCCCACAATAAATTCTTTTTCTGTGCGTGTCAAAGGCGGGGCTAAAGAGGTTTTTAGATTCTAGATTGTCTTTGGTGTGAATCCCCACAAGGGGTAAAAGCGAGTGGATTAAATCATCACTCATAAAGGGTTTATCCACCGCCCCAGCAATAGCCTTGACTTTGTCAGGGTGTTTTTGTTTAAAAATGTCCGTAACATAGATCACAAAGGGGATTTCAACCCCGTAAGCAGAACAGCGGTGCCCATAGGTGTTAGCACTCTCAAAAATATCTTGAGCGTGATCGGAGAGATAAAAGATGATCGCATCTTTGTTTTCAAAGAGTTTAAATATCCCCTCCAAAACATGATCGGTGTAATAGATCGAATTGACATAATC
>NZ_FZLB01000112.1:0-1484 GCF_900196775.1 Helicobacter bizzozeronii | reverse complement strand
ACCCCATCCCAACCAACCCCCAACACAACTAAAACCTCCCAAAACCCCCAAGCAACCCTTGTAGCCGAAAATAAGGACAAGAAAGAAAATGGGGTTAAAGAGGCAGACAAACAAGCACCCCCAAGCCAAACCCCTAAAACCTCTATGGAATCCCCCACCATCCAGCATGGAGCGGGCATGGGAGAGATGCAAGAGTTTGCATGCGGGCATTGGACTTATGATGATGACAAGCTAGAGGCTTACCGCCCTAGTGTGATGCGTGGTTTAGACAAGGCTAGCGGGCAGTATTTGGATTTAAGCCCGTGTAATTTGGAGGCTGACCCCACAAGTGGCAAGAGCGGTAAGATTGTGCTTGCTTATACCCAACTTCCCGACAAAATAGAGGTGTTAGGGCCCACCACAACCATGCACACTTTTAAACTCAGCAAAGCTAATTATTCTGAAAAGCGTTGTTATAAGGCACGCACACGCCAATGTTTGCATATTGAGCCCAACAGCAACCAAGAATGGAGCAGCACTTATAGCACCACCACAACTAAGATCACCAAAACCTACAAACGCCCGCCCCAAGTGGGGAGTGCCCTTTCTACAGAATATATTAAAGTCCTAGAGGAAAACAAGGCAGAACGCAAGAGTACCATTAAGGATAATGGATTGGGTTTGAGCGATCAATTCATGGAATTTGTGGAAATCTATCAGGGGCAGTATTTGGATGATCGGATCAAAAATTCACCCGAGTATGTGGCGTGGAAAGAGCGTTTTGTGCGCCCCGGTCATGGCACATGTAGCCAATATGAAATCGAAAAACTCATCACCAATAAAAAAGTGCTCCCCAGCATCCACAACACCCGCATTATATGCGTGAAAAGTGGGGATTTTTTGCTAGAAAACAAACAACCTTAGCAAAACAGCCCCCAAGTTTATTTCGGGGTGTTGTTGGATCATTTTTTACAGAGTTATATCAAAGGTTACCATTTTTTTGCTAGAATACTCTACCTGATTTAATCATTCAGGAATATTTTTGTTTAAGGAGACAGCATGTCAGGACATAGCGAAGAATGTTGCCACGGGCACGAAAACGAGTGTAGTGAACACCACCATCATCATCATCACCATTATCATGGTGGCACACACCACCATCACCACCACCATCATGGCGAACACCATCACCACCACCATGATGGAGATCACCACCACCACGAAGGTTAAGGTGCATCAGCCCCGGGTGTCCCGGGGTGTTTTATCTGCAATCCCCCATACCACGATTTTTAGCTTGGTTTCTTAACATTAGTTTTTTGCCCTAGAAGGTTTCCCCTCATACAGCCGATCCCCACAATAAATTCTTTTTCTGTGCGTGTCAAAGGCGGGGCTAAAGAGGTTTTTAGATTCTAGATTGTCTTTGGTGTGAATCCCCACAAGGGGTAAAAGCGAGTGGATTAAATCATCACTCATAAAGGGTTTATCCACCGCCCCAGCAATAGCCT
>NZ_FZLB01000113.1:0-1662 GCF_900196775.1 Helicobacter bizzozeronii | reverse complement strand
CGTGTTTCTAGTGCCGACCAAAAAGAGGATTTAATCGCTCAAGTGCAGGTTTTGGAGTTGTATTGTTCTAAGTTGGGCTTTAACTACGAAGTGATCCAAGATTTAGGTTCTGGGATGAACTATTACAAAAAGGGTTTAACAAAACTTCTTAACCTGATCCTAGAAAGTCAAGTTAAAAGACTTGTTTTAACCCATAAAGACCGCTTATTGCGTTTTGGAGCGGAGCTAGTGTTTGCCATTTGCGAGGCTAAAGGCGTGGAGGTGATTCTCATTAATCAAGGCGATGAGAATATCCGCTTTGAGGAGGAGTTAGCCAAAGATGTGTTAGAAATCATTACGGTGTTCTCAGCTAGACTTTATGGAGCACGCTCAAAGAAAAATAAACAGCTTTTAGAGGAAATGCAAGAAGTGGTAGAAAATAATGTTACAGCTGACACACAAGATTGAGCTAACCCCTAACAATAAGGCACAAACCCATTTTAAAAAGGCTTTTGGGTGTGCTAGACTTGCCTAAACTTAAGGACTTGCGAAGTGGAGAGAAAACTACAAAAACGGCATTAAATCTAACCACTTTGCCCTAAAGAAAGAATTTAACGCTTGCAAAAAAGAGAAGTTTCCCTTTGTCTATGAAGTTACGAAATATGCTACAGCACAGCCCTTTAACCACTTAAATCTAGCTTTTCAAAAATTTTTTAAAGATTTAAAATTGGGTAAAGTCAGCTATCCCCGTTTTAAACGCAAAAGAGAGTATCAAGGCAGTTTCTACATTGGGGGCGACCAAGTAAAAATCATTCAAGGCGACAAAAAGGATTATATCAAAATCCCCAACTTGCCTAAAATCAAAATGACCGAAAAACTACGCTTTAAAGGCAAAATCAACGGCGCGACCATCACGCAAAGAGGCAATAAATTCTATGTTTCAATCCAAATAGATACCACACAAGAGGAGTTTGAGCGCACCCACAAGCCCGTTAAGAATAACCGCACGCTAGGCATTGATACAGGCATTAAGGCGTTTGCCACTCTATCTAATGGTTTGCAAGTGTTTGCACCTAAGCCTTTAAATAGGCTGACAAGGCGGCTTAAGAGACTTAGTAGGCAAGTTTCTAGGAAAAGCAAGCATTCTGCTTGCCTCCCGAAAACCAAAGGAAGGGAGCAGAATGCTCCCCATACTAGAAAATCCGCTAATTACCTTAAAGCCAGCTTGCGCCTAAACCGCTTGCACGCCCGCATAGCTAATATCCGCAATGACTTTTTACACAAACTCAGCACTGCCCTCGTTAGGCACGCTAAAATTCTTTGTTTAGAAAGTTTAAATGTTAAGAATATGCTGAAAAACTCAAGGTTAGCCAAAGCCTTAAGTGATGTGAGTATCTGCGCCTTTAACACCCTTTTAGAGTATAAAGCGAAATATTATGGGCGAGAAATTAAGCGAGCTGATGTCTTTTACCCTAGCTCCAAGACTTGTTCTAGCTGTGGCAATGTGAAAAAGGATTTAATGCTTAGCGATAGAGTGTATCAGTGTGGGGCGTGCGGGGCGGTGATTGATAGAGATTTTACGCGAGTTTAAACCTCGCAAAGCATTTAGTAAGTGGAGTTCCCACTGAATTAGCCTAGCGGACATGACGGCTCTATTGGACGATTGCCAAAGCAATGGCTTAT
>NZ_FZLB01000114.1:441-10210 GCF_900196775.1 Helicobacter bizzozeronii | reverse complement strand
CATGCCAAAAATACAGAGCAATGGAAAAGATGTGGCAAACCGAAAGTGAAAAACTGGCTGGTTGGGAAGAAAACTTAGGGTTCACGTTCTGTGTCTGTTAGAGCTCTGTTAGAGCGTTGTATCGCGCTTTTAATTATTGATATCTTTGTTCCACTCTCTCTAAAGTTAAAAGAGCGTCATCCTCTTTTAAGCATTCATCTTTCAAACGCCCGTATCTAAAGAGGGAGAAGGTGAAACCCATACTCTCTTGCAAGTTTCTTGTGAGTTCTGTAAAGGTGTAAGCTTGACAAGCTTTTTGGAAGAGCCAAGACTCCAAAGGTGTAGGACCTATTTCTGATAACTCCCGATATTTCTTGAGCTACGAGCAATAGTGTTCGCTCACCTTGGCATAAGCGACTACTTGCAATACAAACCCGTCATGGGGCATATCCCTGTAAAACTCCGAACACCTTCTCATCCCCTTAACAAAAAAATCCTTCTCTTCACTTAGCCTTCTTGCCAATACCCTTAATTTGGGGCATAGTTGTTTGAGTTCCAACAAGAAGTGCGGGCGGATATGTTTAGCACACAAGGGTTCTAGCGCAGCCTAGTCATTCGTATGTTTCTGCTCTGTGTGATCAGCCATACACTGCTCTACAGGCACGTAAACATCGAGGTACTCATCTAGGCTCATTTTGTTGTCTTCATCGCGCTTAAGAGTAGGCACATTTTTAAATACAGAATCGTCAAACCGTGCACTCTCTACGCTCTCAGGCACATCAAAGGGTTCAAAAGTGTCTTTAGGTTGGAATATCCCTGTATATGCGACTAATCTCAAACCCTTCAATTGTTCCATCACCTGCATTAGGAATATCTCAGGGATTTTTCTAAGTTGTTCTGCAGAGCCCACACCTCCCTTATTAAGATACTTGATAGCCTCTTGGGCTCTTTTTTTTGTGTTCTTGGAAGCTTTGGGTTTAAGTCCTTTAACCACTTCACGGATACTGCGTTCAACCTCTTCCTTCTCCAGACCATCGCAAGCTACTCTAATATCTACGATGTATCCCTCCACCTCTGTAGTGCGTATCCAGCTAAAAAGCTCAGGCACATCAAAACGTTCTTTAAGTCCATTATTTTAGATTTTTAACACTTTAATTAGTTTGCTCTGCGGGGTTTGAGAAACCATTTTGTTAGGCATCTAAAAACCTGAGGCTATTTCCCATCTTAAACCTTTATGTTTTGCTAAAATCTGTCTAGTCTTGCGTAACCTGTAAATCACTCTCCCTAAATGATATATTTTTTCTCTCAAAGTGTTTTAGCAAAAGGTTAGGGGTAGCGAGAACGAAAAAATGGGTTTGTTGTTTTAGTTGGAGTGTAATTAAGAGTAGTTAATAGAATTTTGAAACTATTTGGTTTATTTTGGATTTTTTGTGTTAATTTGTGAGTTGCATGGTTGCTAATGAGGCAATTTCTTAGAGATGGAGTAGTCAATCCGTTATGATTCTTTCTCTGAGGTTTTAACAATAGAAATATCTGAAGTTTTTGAAAACAGTTTTACGATAGCGATAAAGATTTTAGACCGTAATTCTAGAGTCTCGTCGGGATCAGTGATATCAGTGATATAGGATATACAAAGATGTACTCCTTCTTTTTCTGATTTAACAAATATTTTTGGGGTTGGATCCATGTGTTGCATGGCATAGGTGCGAGATTCTTGATATTGTTGTTCTGCAGTTTCTCTATAGGGTATCGAGTACAACCTAGCAATTCTCCTAGTAATTTTTATGGCCTTTTTGTAATTCGACTCTATGGTGAGCACAAAGTCTAGGCTATCCCAAATAATTTTACCTCTGCGGCGATCATATATCGCAATTGAACTTGTGAAAATGCGATATGTGGGCACAGTAAAAAAACGACCGGCTCTACCTTCGTTTTTAAGATAAGTATCCAGTGTGATATCTTCATATAGCACGAAATAAAATGTGCGGATATCGACTATATAGCCTGTGCTTGTGCTCCCATCTTTGTTAAAGATTTGTAGGCGATCGCCTATATCTATCGTCCTGTCAAATCCTAAAAAAAATCGCATAGTTAGCCATGATGAGAGCTGAACGAGAACTTTGATCCAAACGAGACCAATACCGATGGAAGCCAGCCATCTATGTAAGGCAGATACAGAATTGTAGAAGAGTAAAATAAGTATTATTAAAATTGAGATGAATAGCATATTTAAAAAAATATCAAACCCCTTACGAATTTTATACGGATGATTCCACCCGTACTCTTTTGCAATACATGCTACAAATAAGTGAATGGGTAATGTGACCATTAGAGGAAGAAGCACGCCTATATAAAGGAATATCGTAATAATAAATATCCAAGGAAAAAACTTCTGTATCCGGCTATTGAATTGAAGTAGGGTGTTTTGACAGGCTTTTTTTAATTCCTCTTCGTGGGCTTTTGTGTTCTTTAAAAGAAGTAAAAAACAAGCGAGCTCTGATATAGGAGGCCTTTGCACAAGATTTTCAAATGGATTGTCTCTGTCGGATTTTAAAACTTTTTCTTGTTGTTGAGGTGTTTGTGAAGTGTGATTCAAGACTATGATCTGACTTGTGTCTTTTTGATGTATTTGGAATTCGTGTTGACCAAGTTCTTTGAGCCAGATGTTGTCGTTATTTTGTAGTTGTTTTTGGATAATATTTGGCTTATTCTGTAAATCTTGCTGAATAGAATTTGCTGAAAGAAGTGTGCATAAAAACGCTAATGCTAACACTAACAAACGTATAATATCCATCCATCCAATCTTTCAAAATTATCTCAACTGTTGCCGTCAGTATATCTGAAGGTCAACCATTATTATTTCGGAAGATATTTGTGATTTTTAAGTAAGTCGTGAGACATTCTGATTTCGCTGATTCTGTGATGTAGAAAGTGTAAAAGAGCGGAGAGGTTTTAAGAGATGTTCTTAGAAGTTTGTGGAGTTTGGGGTAGAGTCTATCGTGAAAGTTTTAGATAAGACAGGCAAACTAGAGTGGGTAAGGTGAATGGAACAGGGAAAATCTCGTTTTGTAGATGGGTAGTGGCTGTTTGAAAATGGGTGTCTAGTAGTCTAAAAACTCCGAAACCTTAATCGGGATTTATACTTCACTTGACATGTTTGGAAACAATTTCTGAACTTTTTTGCAAAACACCTGTGCAAAGCCCCATGATAGCGGTATTTAGTAGTTTCATTTTATCTTAATTATGAGAAAGTACATTTTTAAAGGGTATAAAAAGTCAGGTGTTTTATGGGGGATTTTTTCATGGGGTAGAGCAAGTAGAACGAGCCCTAAAAAATCACTATAGTGTGGGCTATGTGCGCTTTGAAAGCAATTTTATCAAAGTGGCAGATCAATGCTTAGATTACCCTAGTCAAGCGGACAAAGAACGCTATTTTGCTTTGCCAATTCATTGAGTGTTTTGAGAAATTGTGTAGGTGAAGATAAGAAAATATAACCTTTGTATCCACAAAATCTTATAAAGTGCCTATTTTAGGCGACAATGCTATTATTTTTGTTTGATTTTTCATTGAAAAAAGATATAACCTTTGTGCTTACAAAAATTCACAAAGTGCCTATTTTAGGCTATAATACTTCTATGTTCATTCAATTTTTCGCCCAAACAAAACATAACAAAAGTGGCTACAAATGTCTAGAGAAAATAAGACCATAACGCTTAGAGTGCGTTTTACTCCCAGTGAGTTAGAGCAAGTCAAAAACAAGGCACAGGAGAGTGGATTAGACATCTCTAAATATGTGCGCTCCTGTACCCTAAATCAAAAGATAGGACACCACACCGATCTCATAGCCATTGCCAGTCGTGTGGCACTAAGAAACACATTGAGTTCTCTAGGCAATAATCTCAATCAGATAGCTAAAAAACTCAACAGAAATCTGCCCCTAGATGCACAAGCTCTAGACACACTAAAAAGTATCCAAGCTCAAATAGGGCAAATGGGAAGTGCTTATGTTGGTGAAATTCTTTAGAAAACACAAAGGCAGCAAGAGCGATGGCACGGCTTGCATTGACTATTTGCTCAACCAAAGAGTGCAACAGGGCACTGCCAAACTTTTAAAAGGCAATCCTAAAGACACTAAGGCTTTAATCAGGGCTATTCCTAGAGAGTGTAAGCTCTGTGCTGGTTGTTTGTCCTTTGAAGAAAGAAATATCGATGAATCTCTCAAACAAGAGATCATGCAAAGCTTTGAGCAAATGCTGATGACAGAGGTGATGGCGGATAGATACGACATCCTGTGGGTAGAACACACCGATAAAGACAGATTAGAGCTTAATTTTGTGATCCCTTGTGTTGATTTGATCAGTCTAGAGCGTCTTGTGCCTTTCTTTGCAAAAGTAGACTTACTCAGAGTAGATGCATGGAAAGACTATATCAATGCCAAATATCACTTGAGTGATCCAAAAGCCTTTGAAAAACAGCGCGACATTGTAGGCATCAACACCAAAACTCCCCAAGGCAAAATGCTTTACAAAAGTGCAGAGGAGTTGCAGCAAGTCATTGTAGAGGCAGTAGGCAGTGGCACTCTAAGCTCTAAAGCCCAGATCGTAGAACAACTCATTGCCAATGGCTATGAGATCATGCGTAATGGCAAACAAGCAGGCAAGGGCTATCTGGGCATTAAGCCCCCTGGAGCTCCTAGAGCCTTTAGATTAAAAGGAGTGTTTTACGATGAGCGTTTCACAAACACACAAAGCCTTGGAAAACTCCTTAAAGAATACAGCGCAAGCCCACAAGAGAGAGCAGGAGCAACTAGCACAGAGCCTAACAGATCAGGCAACAAAGACCATAGAGAACACTCTCAAGAGCATCTTGCCACACTTGCACAACGACTTAAAAAGCACATTGAATACAAACACCAATTCTATGTAGCAAAATTTGCAGAAGTGGCAAAAACAACAGGAAGCCCAACAGCAGAGCTGGGAACAAAACCTAGAGAACAGGGTTTTAGTGCAAATTCAAAGTGTGCGCAATTTGATACTAGAGCAGGAGAGCAGAAACAAGGAATTAGCTCAGAAACTCAAATTATGGCGGATCAACGCAGTTGCTCTAG
The DNA here is from genome assembly GCF_900196775.1 of Helicobacter bizzozeronii. Lineage (NCBI taxonomy): Bacteria > Pseudomonadati > Campylobacterota > Epsilonproteobacteria > Campylobacterales > Helicobacteraceae > Helicobacter > Helicobacter bizzozeronii. Next base: position 5,123 of record NZ_FZLB01000114.1, on the reverse strand, counting down.
CAATTTTTCTCACTATGAAAACAGCAACAATGGTTTTTCTGATAAAAAAACAGAACAAGGATTTGCAGGTACAGATAAACAAATCCTTCAATCCACAGGGCAACATACAGCTACAAAAACCAATCAGTCCCAAGAAGTTAACAGCGTGTCAGAAATACGAAGCGATGGAAAGGATGTGGAAGGCAAGCAAAAGACTTGGGTGGGAAGATGGAGGATACAGAGATGTTCCCAGAGTGTCTGAAAGAGAGGTATCTAGATCAATTTCCAAAGGACGACATCTCTAAAGAACCGCCTTTGCAGACAGCCCTAGATATTTTAGAAGATTTGGATGGTATTCCTCCATCTCAATAGAGAGTTTTCATTGCACCTAGAGAGCCACACAAGCGTGAAAATGAGTTATTTTTTGCCCTATCTCGGGCTAAAATGCAGTTTTCCAGTTAGCGTAACACTTGTGGCTACAAAGTAGCCATCGTGTTACCACTCCGCTACGCTCCGTTTGCTGGCAAGGGGGATGCCCCCTTGAACCCCTGGACAATATGGTTTTGTTGTGTGTGAAGTTAGATTAACTCCCTCTATCTCCTATAGATGGTCTTATCTGGTTGTATTGAAAACTAGAGTTTGTTTTGGTCGTCTGACGAGGTTGGGCTTTCCGTTTTGCCTGAGAATGGTCTTTGAGTTTAGCAGGGGTTTTCTTCTGTGTCTTCTTGAAGGAATTAAAGCTCAGACACCCCATGATCTCTCTTGCTAAACGCCAAATACACATCCTCATCCCCCCACCATAAAATCCCCGAATAAGGACTTATTTGAAGTTTCTTGCTCTAAAACCCTCCATGCTAAAGACTTGGATTTTTGTAATTTGTCTTGGTTTCTGTATCGTCGTTCTCTTTGTTTTTTCTCTTTGAGTTGTCTTTTTTTCTGTACCTTGAGTTCTCGCAAACGCTTTCTCTCCGCTTTTGAGTTTTAACCCTTTCCTTGTCTAGGCGTTTCTCTAGTTGAGTGCTATCAATGCTTGCCTGATTTGAATACGCTTCATTTAGGTTTATGTAGGCATTGTTATTGTTTGTATAATAGTCAAGATCCACTAACCTAGAATTCTCCATCAGCCATGAACTTCCTCCTACCATCACACCAGTAAATACACCGTAAGTTCGGTTATTATTTTTATAGAAGTTATAAAGTGCATCGATGCCCACTCCATAGAATAGATTGGCAGAAGGATTACAAAAAATAGTTGAATAAAAATGCTACCATTTGTTTTAGGATGTATAGTCGGTGCACTTGAAGTTGTTACTAAAGTGTACCATTTAGATGCTATCAAGGAAGAAATGAAGAAAGCAGGTGTTTTTAGATTTTGTTTTGAAGAGGCTCTTGCCATTCAAGATCAACCTAATGAAATGGTTAACTTGACAAGGAGAACCAAACACACAAAGGCAGAAATGCTAAGAAGGTAAAAGAGAGTAGTAGGTATATTAGTTTTTAAGTCTACAAGAGATATTCAGAAATCATCATCTCTGACATTTGCCACTGCCACATCTCCAAATCATGTCAAATAAACTCCAAATCGCTGATGTGTTGCAAGGCTACCACGAATATTAAGCAAAGTAGTATAAAAGCTGCGACAACTCAGGTCTGTAAAAAAATTACTTTATCACATGGCATATGCGTGTTGTTCATAATCAAGTTACTAAATCTAATTTTCATTTTCGGTACAATGTTACAAGATTTGGGATTATGAAAAGTGTTTTTTTTGTAAAAAATCCATTGTATAATCTATCTCAAAAAGGAGGTGTCTCATAGAAGAGGAAGTTATTCGGTGTCTTTTATCTGAAGAGCGACTAAAATATTACAAAAGTAGTGTTGATGAGCATTTTAGGAATTTACAACTCATTGTACAAGTTGTTCCTTAATTGGCGACTATTGAGATTTGTTTAAGAAATATTTTGTATAGCGAGATAAAAAAATAAAGATTGGATCATTAATCCAATTAAGGATAAAGATAGAGAAAAAATAAAAAAAGGGGGAATTTGAAGACTTTAATGCTTATAAAGTGGAAATAGTTTTAAGTTTGTTGAGAAGAATGTGCAATCGGTGTTGCCACTGGGAACATATTTTAAGGATGAGACCTGGAAAGAGAAGGGACATTTTCCGTGGATTACTGAGAATCTCGAAAGGGCAAAAAAGCAAAAATAAGAGAGGTGTAAACATAGGTATAAATCCTAGCTAGATAGAGGCATTTTTGAGGGACATACTAGATGCGATTTGTCCAAGTATAAAAACAGAGATATACAAAAAAGAAAGACAAAAGGATAGAAACGATACCCCCGGATGAGTGCCGAGGGATGAGTGGAAATCTACACCGAATCTACCAACTATTACAATACCGTATTATTCAAAAGTAAATGATTATAAATGAAAAAGGATGTGGAAAATATAAGCTCAATTTTTTGCTACCAAAGTTACCGATGTTACCGATCGATGACATAGGCAAACACTACGAAACGAAGAGTTGCAAAAAATCAAAGTTGCCATGAAAAAAGCCTACTTGTTAGAGCAATACCGAATCTGTTGCGTGGGCTTAACCTTAAGCGTTTTTGCAACTTTTGGCGCAAATCATTTGTAGCACTAAGGTATAATGCCTGTCGTTTAAAAGTTTAAGGATATATCGTGGATTTTGACTTTAGTGTGGTTGTGAGGTAGTTAGGTGAATTTGATTTCTCTTTTCTGTGGAGCGGGGGGGCTGGATTTAGGGTTTGAGAGAGCGGGGTTCAAGGTGGTTGAGGCCAATGAAATTGACAGCTCCATTTGGCAAACTTATGAAAACAACCACAGAGCCAAGTTGATCAGAGGGGACATTTGCAAGCTCGGTTCAAAGGCGTTTGCACCATGTGATGGAATCATCGGCGGTCCGCCTTGTCAATCTTGGAGTGAGGCGGGGACACTGCGGGGCATCAACGATCCACGGGGACAATTATTTTACGAATACATTAGAGTTTTGAAAGATAAAAAACCTTTGTTTTTTTTGGCAGAGAATGTGAGTGGGATGTTGGCTAAACGCCATAAAAATGCCGTTGATGGTATCAAAAATGCCTTTCAAGATGCCGGCTATGATTTGCATTTTTTTATGTTAAACGCTAGGGATTATGGTTTGGCACAGGATAGAAAACGGGTGTTTTATGTCGGGTTTCTCAAAGATTTGAGGGCAGATTTCCAACCGCCAAGACCCCTAGAACATAGCCCCACTCTAAGAGATGTGATTTGGGACCTCAAGGACAGCGCAGTCCCTGCCCTAGAGAAAAACAAAACAAATGGTGATGTCCTTAAAATCCCCAACCATGAATATTTTGTGGGATCATACTCCACGATTTTTATGAGTCGTAACCGTGTGCGTTCGTGGGATGAGCCTGCTTTTACAATTCAGGCAAGCGGACGGCAATGCCAACTCCACCCACAAGCTCCAAAGATGCCAAAGATAGGACAAAACCGCCATGCATTCGCCAAAGAAAGCGAACATCTTTATCGCCGCCTCAGTGTGCGCGAGTGTGCTAGACTGCAAGGTTTTCCCGATGATTTTAAATTCTATTACCAACGCTTGGAAGATGGTTATAAAATGGTGGGTAATGCAGTACCTGTCATCTTGGCTTATAAAATTGCAAGGGCGATTAAAAAGACCTTGGATACTTCTATTAGAGTGGCTATATGAGTGCAAACAGCAACAACTATGGCCGTGCTTTAGAGTATGCGTATATCGTGGTTTTAGAGCAAGAAATCTCACAAATAAAACCCGTTGAGATTGTTAAAAACTCTAGTCTTAGTGCTGCTAAAAAAGCATTTGATGGATTCGACAAAGAAACACAAGCCTCTTTTAAACAGAGTGCTAGAGCAGGAGCATTAAAAATATTTGAGGCAGAACCTAGAATTGTAGAGGAGACCAAAAGTCTCTTAAGCCTAAGCCTACAAAAGGACTCCAAGGGTGAAAATGGCGATGTGCGTGATTTACTCATTGTTAGAGAAGACATTTTGTGGGAGCTTGGCATCTCTATCAAGCGCAATCATATGGCACTTAAACACAGTAGGATTTCGCCCAGTATAGATTTTGGGCAAAAGTGGTTTAATTTGCCTTGCTCAAAAACCTATTGGGATACCGTCTTACCTATTTTTCAAAAACTTGAATCATATGAGATTGCAAAGACAAAGTGGAGAGATGTCCCCAACAAATTCATAGAAATTTATGTGCCTTTGCTTGAGGCAGTGATGGCTGAAATCTTGATGCACAAGAATGATAAAAACATTGCCAAGAATATCACAGAGTATTTTATAGGTAAGTTTGATTTTTACAAATCTATTAGCCTAGATGGTAAAAAGATAACACAAATTCAAGCCTACAATTTACACAAAACCTTAAATCAGCCTAGCCAACAGAGCAAGCCGAAAATTATTGTACCTCCTTTAGACTTCCCCACAAGAATCATTGGCTTGGATTTCAAACCAAATAGCCAAACAACTTTAGAATTGTATTTGGATAAAGGTTGGTCATTCTCAATGCGCTTGCATAGTGCCGAAACATATGTGAAAACAAGCTTGAAATTTGACATACAAGCTATAGGCTTGCCTACGACACTTTTGATTATTTGTGCGGAGTGGCAATGATTTTAGCTGTGGAAAATTTTTACCAACCACGCCGT
>NZ_FZLB01000114.1:0-432 GCF_900196775.1 Helicobacter bizzozeronii | reverse complement strand
TATGGGAGAGTATGTCAAAAAGACTTCATCGGGGGTTTGGGTAGTTCTGCTCGGGTTTTAGTTTGTTGGTTGCAAAGAGTCTTGTTCGGGTTGTATGGCGATGGGGCTGATAAAGTAAATTGTTAGCAATGGGTCTTAATCGGGTGGTGCATGTGGGGGTGGTTTTATCTCTGTTGAATCGGGTTTATTCAAAATGAGTGGTTTTATCTCTGTCAAATTAAGGCTATATGCATCTATTAACGAATCTGCTAACAAGTCTAAAATATGCCACGATTGCGTGGGTTGCTGTGTTGTTTGTTCTGTGCTTTGTGGGGTGCTGGCTGTGTCCTTATTAGCCTTAGCCTCCATAGCCTCATGAAACTTTTTCAATCTCTCTGAAGGTCTTTGATAACGCTCTTGCGTGCCATACCACTTTTGACATACTCCCCATAG
>NZ_FZLB01000118.1:0-4362 GCF_900196775.1 Helicobacter bizzozeronii | reverse complement strand
GGTTTTGGGGGACTAGGGGGGTAGCTTTTAGGGGGGAATTTTTGGTGCTATCTAGCACGCTGATATTATATTCTTTGTTGTAAAAATAGCCTAGAGCGATGGTATTTGCCAAAAATAAAAACCCCAAAAACATGGTTAATTTGGCTAAAAAGCTCGCTGGACCCTTAGCCCCAAAAAGCGACTCGTTGCTCCCACTATAAGCCCCTAGCCCGATGCTGGAACTCTTTTGCAACAACACCACCACGACAATAATGACCGCCAAGATAATTTGCAAGACCAAGAACAGACCGCTCAACCTAGAACTCCCAAAGCATGATTAAATGGCTATTTTAGCAAAATTTTATTAAAATTGGGGCTTTAACAAGGGGCGGTATGTGTGGGATCGCGCGCCACTCTTTTAATCGGGTGGCTTCAAGTTATGCCCTTTATTCCAGCGTGCAAAACCAAATCATCGCTAGGCTCTTGGCGGGTTTGGCGGGGTGTTTTTATGCCCGGGTATTGGATTTGGGCTGTGGGAGTGGCAATGTGTTGCAACAATTGCCCCATTTTAAAATCGCTGTGGGGGAGTTTGTGGGCTTGGATCGATCGGCTGAGATGTTGGCACAACACCCTAAGCGCATGGAGGGGGTGGGGCATGTGCGCTTGGTGTGTGGGGATTTTGAAAGCCATTCTTGGGGGGCGTGCGATTTGGGCATTGCTTGTTCGTCCTTGCAATGGGCGCGCGATTTAGCGGGCGTGTGTGGGCATTTGGCGCAAAGTTGCCAGCAAGTGGCTTTGGCAATCCACACCAGTGCGAGTCTGCAAGAAGTGCATGCCTTTTTGGGCACGCATTCGCCCTTAAGGGACAAAGAAGAGGTTTGTAACATTTTAGAACAAAGTTTTAAGGGGTTTGTGAGTCAAATGTGGGTGGAAAATTTTAAGCAAACTTTTAAGAGTCGGGGGGCGTTTTTAGACCAGCTCAAATTAGGGGGGTTGCTAGGTGGGGGCTTGCCCTTTAGCAAGGCGAAAGCCTTGAGGTGCAACGCCCCCTATGAATCTTTAAGCTATGAAGCCGTGTTTTTGGTGGGGGAAAAGCGGTGAAAAAGCGGGTATTTTCAGGGATTCAGCCCACTGGGGGGGTGCATTTGGGCAATTATCTAGGGGCGATCAAGCACTGGGTGGAACTCCAAGATCACTATGAGAATATTTTTTGCATTGTCAATTCCCATGCGATCACCATGCCCCAAGACCCCGCCCTTTTAAAAGAGCAAAGCCTGCAGATGGCGGGCATGTTGCTAGCTTGTGGGATTGATCCCAAACGATCCGCCCTATTCGTGCAAAGCCAAATCAACGAACATGGCGCGCTCACTTGGTTATTAGATTGCGTGGCGGGCATGGGCGAACTTAGCCGCATGACCCAGTTTAAGGACAAAAGCGAAAAGGCGCAGAGTGTGAGCGTGGGGTTGTTTAATTATCCGGTGCTGATGGCAGCTGATATTTTGCTTTACCAAAGCGATGCTGTGCCCGTGGGGGAGGATCAAAAGCAACATTTGGAGCTAGCCCGCAATTTGGCAATCAAGTTTAACCGCGATTTTGGGGAGTGCTTTAAAGTGCCTGAACCCTTGATTGCTAGCAGTGGGGCTAGGGTGATGGGCTTAGATGATCCGTTAGTCAAAATGAGTAAATCCCATAAAGGGGCTTTCCATGCGCTCTTTTTGCTCGATACTCCCGATGTGATTGCCAAAAAGATCAAAAAAGCCACCACCGACTCGCTAGGCACTTTGGTTTTTGACCCCACCCGTCCGGGGATTTATAATTTATTGGGCATTTATAGCATTTTGAGCCAAAAGAGCCCTAACCAAGTCGAGCTAGAATTTGAGGGCAAGGGCTATGGGGTGTTCAAGCAAGCCTTGATTGATCTATTAATCGCCACTCTAGCACCCATTCAAGAAAAATACGCCCAAATCCAAAACGATCCAGCCTATGTGCTGGGTATCTTGCAAAAGGGCTTAGAGCAAGTCAAGCCCATAGCTAAACAAACCTACCAACACGCTAAAAGCTTGATGGGGCTCTTGTGATCGCTTTGTTTTTAACTTTGCTTTTATCGCTAGGTCTGAGCGCCACGCCCTTTATCTCTTTGGGCGAGCCAGCCAAATACCAACATAACTTCACGCATTTTGATTATGCCAACCCCAACGCCCCTAAGGGCGGGACTTTGAGAAACTACGCTTTGGGGACTTTTGATAGCCTCAACCCCTTTGTGTTGAAGGGCACAAAGGCAAGCGGACTAGAGTTGGTCTATGACACCCTCTTAGCCCAAAGTTTGGACGAGCCTTATGCCGAATACGCTTTAATTGCCAATGATATTCAAGTTGATCCACAAAACCGCTTTGTGATCTTTGGGATCGATCCACGTGCCAAATTTAGCGATGGCGTAAAGATCACCGCGCACGATGTCAAATACAGCTTTGATACACTCATGCAAAAGGGGAGCCCGGTTTTTAGGCAATATTATGGGGATGTGCAAGAAGCGGTTGTTTTAGATGATTACCATGTCAAATTCAGCTTTAAAGACACCAAAAATCGCGAATTAGCCTTGATCTTAGGGCAACTCCAAATCATCCCCAAACATTTTTTTGAAAAACATGGCTTTGATAAAGACCCTTTGTTAGTGCCTGTCTCTAGCGGACCCTATGTGGTTGAATCCTTTGTGGTGGGTAAAAAGATCACTTATAAACGCAATAAAGACTATTGGGCGCGTGATTTGCCCCCCCAAAAGGGGCAATACAACTTTGATCGGGTTTCTTTTGACTATTACAAAGATGACTCGGTGGCGTTGCAGGCGTTTTTAAGCGGGGCGTATGATTGGCGTTTTGAGAGCACCGCAAAGGTTTGGGCTAGGGGGTATGTGGGCAAGGGCATTGAGCAGGGCAAGATCATCAAAAAACTTTTCAAACACGCTTTGCCGGGGGGCATGCAGGGTTTTTTTATGAATACCCGCCGGGAGATGTTTAAAAACCCCCGTGTGCGGGAGGCGTTGTTTTATGCCTTTGATTTTGAATGGGCGAATCGCAACCTCTTTTTTTCCCAATACAACCGCACCAAGAGTTATTTTAGTAATTCTGTCTTTGCCTCTAGGGGCTTGCCTGAAGGGCAGGAACTGGCGATTTTGGATCGCTACAAACCAGAATTAGAGGGCTACGACCCACGCATTTTCACTAAACCCTATTTAGTGCCCACCACCAATGGGGCGGACAGATTGGGGAGTAATCGGCGCGAAAACCTCAAATACGCCCAAAAACTCCTAAAGCAAGCCGGTTTTGTGGTGCGTAACAACCAGCTCATCGATCCCAAGACTCAAAAACCCTTTATCTTTAGTATCTTGCTGAATAACCAAGCCTTTGAACGCCTAGCCCTTGCCTATGCCAAAAATCTAAAGGTTTTGGGGATCACCATGCAGATTCAAAAGGTGGATTTGAGCCAATATGCCAACCGGGTTAAAAAGTTTGACTATGACATGATCGTGGGCAATATCGGGCAATCTTTGTTCCCGGGCAACGAACAACGCTATTACTGGGGGAGTGCCAGTGCCAAGCAAAATGGGAGTCGCAACTACGCAGGCATTGCTAACCCCGTCATTGATGATCTGATTTCTCTAGTGATTAGTGCTAAGGATCGCTCCAGCCAAATTGCAGCCGTGCGGGCATTGGATCGCGTGCTGTTGTGGGGGTTTTATGTGATCCCGCATTTCCATTCCTCCAACTTTAGAATCGCCTACTGGAATAAAATTGGCATGCTAGCTAGCCCCCCCTATGGATTCTCGCCCTATTTGTGGTGGGATCGAGAGCTTAAAGGTCCTTGATGTTTGCCTATATCCTCAAACGCTTATTGCTCATCATCCCCACTTTATGGGGTATTATCACGCTCAATTTTTTCATTATCCAAAGTGCGCCGGGCGGGCCAGTCGAGCAGATGATGGCTAAGATCAGCAATGCCAGCAACCAAGAGAGCAACAACACCTCGTTAAAACAGGTCAATGAGAGTGCCTACAAGGGCGCACAAGGGCTAGATAGCGCGCTGTATGCCGAGCTCACTAAACTTTATGGCTTTGATCAACCCTTGTGGGAACGCTATGTTACTATGCTCAAAAAATACCTCTTGTTTGACTTTGGGCAGAGTTTTTACCGCCAAATCAGCGTGATTGACTTGATTAAAGAAAAATTGCCCGTTTCCATCTCTCTAGGCTTTTTCAGCACGCTGCTAATTTACCAGCCACGCCGTAAAGCCCCTAGCTTTAGCTATGGGGATATAAGGCTAGCACCAGCATGGCTGTGCTAATATTTGTGTTGCAATCAAGGGGTAATACCCTTGGGGTTGGGGCAT
>NZ_FZLB01000115.1:0-1612 GCF_900196775.1 Helicobacter bizzozeronii | reverse complement strand
ATATCCCTAAAGAACTATTGGCACCCTAAAGGGCGGTGAGTTGTATAGCTTTTGGGGGGAAAACCTCAGAGATTGAGCGTGGCTTAGATTCAAAATGCTACAATAGCATCAGCGGGTATTACCGCAAAAAATCTTTTTTTTTGGAGGACATGATGAAAAAGCATGTAGTGTTTTTTGAGGCAGTGGGCGGGACGGACAAGGGCAGAGATGGGCACAGACGCGACACCATGCCCATGATGGATTATCTAAAAAAAATGGGTTGGCAGGCAGAAGTGGTGCAACTCACCGATGAGATTTTAAAAGATTCTGAGAAAACCAAGGGCATTTACGAGTATGTGCAAGCGCATGCCGATGCCTATGTGTCCCGTGTCAATCCGGGCAACTTGAAAGAGGAAAAACTCTATTTTGATCTCTTGCGCAAACTCTGCGATCATGGCGTGGTTGGCATGCCCCATCCGGACGCGATGATTGGCTATGGGGCAAAAGACGCGCTCACCAAGCTAGCCGATACCGAGTTAGTGCCCGATGACACCTACGCCTATTATGACAAAGAGGAGGCTAAACGCATTGGGGTCACTTGGGGCGATCAACATGACTTAAAAAAGACTTTTCCCAAGACTCTAGCCAAGGGCGAGAGGGTCTTAAAACAAAATCGCGGCTCAACCGGTGAGGGCATTTGGCATGTGCAACTTGAAGAGCCTCTACCTGCGGGAGTTAGCGAAGTGCCTTTAAATGCCAAAATTAAATGCATTGAAGCGGTGGATAACCATGTGGAGCACCGCCAACTAGGCGAGTTCATGGATTTTTGTGAAAAATACCTGGTCGGGGATAATGGCATGCTCGTGGATATGACCTTTTTACCCCGCATTAAAGAGGGTGAGATTCGCATTTTAATGCTCTACAAACACCCTATTTATGTGGTGCATAAAAAGCCAGCTGAGGGCGCGGACGCTTTTAGTGCGACTCTTTTTAGCGGGGCGAAGTACCGCTACGATAAGCCCGAACAATGGGATAATTTGGTGCACTACTTCCTGAGGCAACTCCCCCATATCCAAAGCAAGTTGGGCAATTACGACCTGCCCCTCATTTGGACAGCAGATTTTATCTTGGATACCGATGAGCATGGCAAGGACAAATACATTTTAGGCGAAATCAACTGCTCTTGTGTGGGCTTCACCACTCCTGTAGAGTTTTTAGATAAAACCGCGCGCAAGGTGGCCAATACGGTTATTGATATTGTGGAGGACAAACTAGGCTAATTTAGGTCAATTGGAGGGGGTCAAAAACTGTAACTTAATTCTTGCATATTCTTATAAATAGTTATTAATATTTTATAAGTTTTTAAGTTTGATTTGCCTAACATGGGGGTATGGATAAGAACAAATTATTATCAGTCAGTCAAGCAAGCAAAATCTTAGGGGTAACAGCACAAACACTCCGTAATTGGGACAATCATGGGATTTTAAAACCGGATGTTTACACACAAGGAGGTGCGCGGAGGTATAGTTTGGAGGTATAGTTTAGAGAGTTTGCGGGGGATCAAAAAAGAATTTGTGTTTTGTAACGATAACCGCAAAACCATCGCCTATGCCCGTGTTTCTAGTGCCGACCA
>NZ_FZLB01000116.1:0-2460 GCF_900196775.1 Helicobacter bizzozeronii | reverse complement strand
GGGGGGTTCTCCTTAAGGTGGTGTGTGCCACATGTTGGCTTAAAATGTGGTTATAGAGATTGGGGATCGCAAATTATTTGTGTCCGGGTTGCCCAAATAATCAATACAGCACAAAAAACGATCCTCTCAAAACTAAGCAAAGATTAGATATAATTTTAAAAATCTTTTTAGGAGAATGCGTGAAAAAGGGAATCCATCCGGAGTATGTGCCTTGCAAAGTAACTTGTGTGACCAGCGGGAAAGAAATTGAGGTTTTGAGCACAAAGAGCGAACTTAGAATCGATATTTCTAGTTTTTGCCATCCTTTTTACACCGGGAGCGACAAGATCGCGGACACCACCGGGCGTGTGGAGCGCTTCAAACAAAAATACAAAATGCAGTAGTGCTCACTCTCTTGCCGACACCCATTGGCAACTTGAAAGACATGACTTGGCGTGCTTTGGAGGCTTTGGTTGGTTGCGATGTGCTCTTGTGCGAGGATGTCCGCATCACCAAGCGACTCCTCTTTTTATTAGAACAACAAACATGGGCACGGGGCATCTTACAAACCAGTTCCAAACCCCTTAAACAGAAGCCTTTTATGTCTTTCCACTCCCACAACCAAGAGACATTTTTAAAGCAAATAGAGCCCTCTTTTTTTCACGATCAGCATGTGATCTTTGCTAGCGATGCGGGCATGCCCTGTGTGAGCGATCCGGGGGCTAAATTAGTTAGTTTCGCCCAAGAACACAAGATTGCCTATGAAGTCTTGCCCGGGGCGAGTGCATGCGTGGGTGCTTATAGTGCGAGCGGGTTTGAGTTAGCAGAATTTTATTTTGTGGGGTTTTTGCCCCCCAAGCTTAACGATCGGCGCGCCAAAATTGCCCATTTGTTAGCTAGCCAGCCTCCCGTGTTAATCTTTTATGAGAGCCCGCAGCGCTTGCTAGACACCCTAGAGGATCTAGCACAGCTTGCCCCCCAAAGCGTGCTTTTTGCCATTAAGGAGATGACCAAGCTCCATGAACGCTTTTTTAAAGGGAATGTCTTGGAGGTGTCCCAACAAATTAAGGCTTTGGGGCGTAAGTCCTTGCAAGGCGAATGGGTGTTGGTGTTGGAGAATAGGGAGAAGCGCGAACCTAGTTTGCCTCTATCAAGCATTGAGCAGATGGAGCTACCCCCTAAGATCAAAGCCAAACTTGTGGCAAAAATGCTAGGGGTTAGCCCTAAAGAAGTCTATACACCCACACGCAAAGAGGGTTAAATGGTGGTTTTTGGCAAACAAGTGGTGTTGCACATGCTCACGCATTACCCCCAGTCTATCTCTATTTTTTATTTGGCTAGAGAGGTGGATAGGAAGCTTTTTAATTTGTTTAAAGCCCACAAAAGGCGTTATGCGAGCCAAATTGTTGCATTAGATTTTAAAAAAGCCCAAGCGATGGCTAAGGGGAATAACCACCAAGGTTTTTTAGCCCAAGTTGTGCCCCCCAAACTGAGCACTTTGGAGGAAATCAAGCAGTTTAATAAAATCTTAGTGCTGTGTGGTTTAAGCGATGTGGGGAATGTGGGCGCGCTTTTTAGGAGCGTGGCGGGTTTGGGCTTTGAGGGGGTGATCTTGGATACTTCTATGCCCTATGAGGGCTTGGTGCGCTCTAGCTTGGGCGCGCTCTATGATGTGCCCTTTTGTGTGCGTAAGAATGTCCTAGACACCATTTGTGAGTTGAAAGGGGCGGGGGTGAGTTGTTATGGGGCACACTTGCAAGGGCAAGATGTTAGGGGGGTTGTCTTTGCTAAGAGAGTAGCACTCTTTTTGGGGAGCGAGGGGGAGGGCTTGGGCTCTAGGATTTTAGACAAGATGGATTGTTGCGTGCAGATTAAAATGCAGGGCAAGATGGATTCGCTTAATGTGAGCGTAGCGGGGGCAATTTTGATGGATAGGGTGAGAGGATGAATGAAAAGGAAAAACTAGAGGCATTAGACAAAACACTGGCATTTTTGCAAGAAAAGGATATTAAAGAAGTATCCCAAACGACACGCATTGCCATTAATAAATTAGAAGCCATTTACCAAAAGAAGTTTGACACCTTGCAACGCGTGCATGCGATGGGGTTTTTACAGATTTTGCAAAAAGAATACCAAGTGGATTTGAGCCACTGGATGGTCGAATATGACAAGCATTTTTTTGCCAAGTCCTCCCCTGAGCTAGACAACACCCACACTGCCAAACCCCAAGAGCCACAAGCCCCGCTCCCCTCGCCCTTTTTGGATTCTAGCCGTGTGAAAGACCCCGCAGAAATCCCCTCTTTTGAGCCCGAAAAAACGCCAAAATGGTATTTTATCCTCCCCTTAGTGGCTTTGGCGATTCTAAGCGTAGGGATTTACACCTATTATAAAACCTCTAAGACCTTTAGCCCCCAAACCCACACCCAGATCACCCAAGAAAGCCCTAATATCCCTACCCTAGAGGAAGCCCCCCCCCATGCT
>NZ_FZLB01000117.1:0-3320 GCF_900196775.1 Helicobacter bizzozeronii | reverse complement strand
CGCCCACTTTGTCTGCCAGCCCACCATGCCCTTAAATTTTGCCGAGTTTGTGCATTTTTGCAAAAAAGACCCCCCCGCCCTCCTAGCCCGTTTTTTAAAAGAAGGCAATTTGCCCGCTACGCTGTTTTTGCCCCCCCATGCCAAAATCCGCTACAAACAAGATATCTGCGCGCTTAGCTTTGGTGCGCATTTTGATCTCTTTAAAGCCCTCCTTTTTTTCCAAGCCAAGAGTATCAGCACCCACCACCTCTATACCCAGCTTAAAAAACACCTCAAAACCTCCAAAAACACGCTTTATTTCTTTTTAGCCACATTGCAAAACAGCCTAACTCTTTTTTTAATCCCCAGCTATTTTAAAGCCCCCCCTAAACTTTACTTCTATGACTTTGCTCTGCCCTATGCTTTTAGCCACACCCACTCCCTAGCCCCCGTCTTTGAAAATATGGTTGCTTTGGAATTGATCCGCCACTTTGGCTTGAAAGCTCTGCGCTACCACAATAATTGTTTGATCGTGCAAGGTTCTAGCCTATTTGCTTGTTTTCCCTATGCTTTCCCCACCCCAGAGAGTTTAGAACACCATTTATCCTTGCTCTTAAAAGCCCTGCCCCCCATGCCTATTTTGGTGATCTCCATCAACTACACCCATGCTGGTTGGCTTGCTAGCGGGCAGACCTACCAAACTTATAGTTTTAGCCATTTTTGCCTCAATATTCTCCCTGCCCTTTAATTCTCTCTTAGCCACTTTGGGCTAAAATGCCCTTTTAATTCTAATTTATAAGGATGGTTTTGATCGCCCGTGTGCCAACCAAGCAAATTTTTGTCGGTGCTGTGCCTGTGGGTGGGGGTGCGCCCATTAGCACCCAAAGCATGGCATATAGCCAAACCTGCGACATACAAGCCACTAAGGCACAGATTGACCGCTTGAAGTTAGCCGGGGCGGACTTTGTGCGCGTGGCGGTGCGCCATAAAAAGGACGCTAACGCCCTCAAAGAGCTTAAAAAGGTGGCAAGCTTGCCCTTAATTGCTGATATACACTTCCACCACCATTTGGCTTTAATTGCCGCTGAAAGCGTGGATGGTATCCGCATCAACCCGGGCAATATCGGGTCTAAAGACAAGATCGAGGCGGTGGCTAAGGCTTGCAATGCCCGTAACTTGCCCATCCGCATTGGGGTCAATGGGGGGAGTTTAGAAAAGCAATTTGAAATCAAATACGGGGCAAATGCTGAGGGCATGGTGCAATCTGCGCTTTATAACATTAAACTCTTAGAAGATGCAGGTTTTAGCAATATTAAGGTGTCTTTAAAAGCTAGCGATGTGGAGCGCACCATACAAGCCTATGAGCAATTACGCCCTTTGACTCCCTACCCCTTCCACTTGGGCGTTACAGAGGCGGGGAGTTTGTTCCATGCCAGCATTAAAAGCGCGATAGCTTTAGGGCATTTGCTAAGGCAGGGCATTGGGGATACCATGCGCGTGTCCATCACGGGCGAATTAGAGGAAGAAATTAGAGTGGCTAAGGCGATTTTGCGCTACAGCGGGCGGCAAAAAGAGGGCATTACCTTCATCTCATGCCCGACTTGTGGGCGCATTGAGTCGGATTTAGTCGCTTTGATGGCACAAGTGGAGCAACGCCTAGCCCATATTAAAATCCCCCTAGATGTGAGCGTGATGGGCTGTGTGGTTAATGCCCTAGGGGAGGCAAAACATGCCGACATCGCCATCGCCTTTGGCAAAAAAAGCGGTTTAATCATCAAAAAAGGGCAGGTGATCCACAAGCTCCCCGAAGATCAACTTTTAGAAACCTTTGTCGCTGAGGTGCAAGCTTTAGCCAACCAACACCAAAACGAGGAACAATATGCAAAAATTTAAACTCTTTGTGAGCAATTACCAAAACTCCCCAGAATACCGCAAACCCCTAGCCTTTGGGATTGCCAAAATCCAACGCGGGCAAAAGAGCGGGAAACCTTTGAGCGTAACCTATCCGGTTTTAAATTGGGGAGAGGAAAATTTGGGCTCTTATTCGGTTTTTATGGGCGTGGTGAAGGATAGTGTCCCGCTGTACCAAATGGACGCAGAGGACAAGCAGGCATCTGAAGTGGTCTATGGCGTGGATAAAGCCTTTATCCAGCAAGCCCTCAAGCTCTATGCCCCCTTTTTAGAGGAAACCTTGCAAGATGAAAACAAGCATAAAAATATCCAAGTGCTTGTCGAGCTCATCAAGGCTTTTAGAGAAAAACGCCTTTATTACACGCCCTCTAGCCTTGATCCTTACACCAGTTACGACCATGAAACCCAGCAGCATGTTTCTAAAGTCTCCATGCAAGATTGTTTTAATTATCATTTGGTGGTGCTGTATGCGGACAAGCCATGCCAGAGTTTGGAGAGCGCTTACATGAAACTCTTAGCCCTCTCTTTGGGTAAAGCCCCATTGCGTAGTTTGAATTTAGAGGGTATTTTTAATCTCCTACCCAATGTGGCTTGGAGTGGGAATACCGCCTATGAACTGGATTGGCTCAGAGAACAAGAGGTCAATTTAAAAATGCGCGATGCCTACCCCTGTATTGACTTTGTGGATAAATTCCCCCGTTACTTGATGCAGGTGATCCCCCAATATGACAATATCCGCCTATTAGATAGTGCTAAAACACGCTTTGGGGCGTATTTGGGTAAGGGGGGCTATACCCAAATGCCCGGGGCGAGTTACATTAACTTTAATGCGGGCGTGGAGGGGGCTTGCATGAATGAGGGGCGTATTTCCTCCTCTGTGATTGTGGGCGAGGGCACAGATGTTGGCGGAGGGGCAAGCATTTTGGGCGTGCTCTCTGGAGGCAATAGCAAACCCATTAGCATTGGCAAAAATTGTTTGCTGGGAGCTAATTGCGTGGTGGGGATCAGTCTGGGCGATGGGTGCATTGTGGATGCGGGCATTGGGGTCTTGGCAGGCACAATTTTTGAGCTCTCAAGCGAGGATGCAGAGCAACTCCAAGTTGTGAATGCGGATTTTAAACCCCGTGCAGATAACCTATATAAAGGAAAAGAGCTCTCAGAGCTGCATGGCGTGCATTTTAGACAATGTAGCCAAAGCGGGAAAATGGTGGCTTTTAGAAGCACACGCAAAATCACCCTCAATCAGAGCTTGCATGATTAATGCTTAGGTTTGCGTTAAATTTTTATCAAGGTGGGACATGATGTTAATGAGTGTCAGATGGGTTTTGGCTATCCTCTTTTTAGGTGTGTTTTTATGCGCCCAAGATACCCCTAACCAACAAGCCCCCAACAACCCCCAAACCAACCAACCCCTAAGCCAGCAACAACCC
>NZ_FZLB01000120.1:0-1362 GCF_900196775.1 Helicobacter bizzozeronii | reverse complement strand
CCCATGAAGGGCATTCTAGGCACTTTTAAAGAGAACTTAGGGGCAGAACAGCTTAATAACCGCGCCCACAGACATCTAGCCGGCAATGCCGATTATGAGCCCCTAGATTTGCCTTTCCCTAAAGCTAATATTGATAAGAGCCATAAAAGGGTGATACAGACTTCTCTAGTGCTTTAACCAAGCGATAAAAAGGGTAGGCCATTTGCCACCCGCACGCTAAAACCTCCAAGCTCAAACATATCAAAGATGTTTTTTGCCATAGCTAGCCTACAAATGCTCCAAACAGCGTGCTAAATGAGTGTCGTTAGAATAATCCCCTCAAGAACCTCCCAAAGAAATATCCTGCGCATAAGAACCTACAACACACCTTTGGACCAAGATTCGCCTAATATCTGTATCTGTTTCAAGACTAATCCGTGTCCCAAGAAGCTTAAGCTGTTGCTTTAAGGGGTTTAGGATAAAAAAAGAGTCTGTGGGGGAGTCTTAAGAAGTGTGCAGATACGCAATGACCATCAAGCACCCTAGATTGTTCTACAATAAATTAACGATTTTTCACAAAATTTAGGGATTTTAAAACATCTGTTCTAGCACATTTACGCAAGGTTTATAAATGTGAATAAAATGGTGTGGTATTTTTACTTTTTTTACGGAGGATTGGCATGCAGTCTTTTAAATTAGGGATTTCTGCTTTGGTTTTAGCGAGTTTGTGTGTTGCCTTGTCAGCAAGAGAAGTTTCGTATCAAAACACAAGTAATGCGGACCTCATTAAATTGGCTGGCAAAGTTGCCCCCGAGAAAAAACCCGATTATGCGATGGAAATTTACAAACGGGCTGAAAAAATGAATCCCAAACAACGCAAAGAGTTCTATCGCGAGGTGATTGCTATAGCAGATAAAAGTGTTGCCAATGCGGTGATAAAAAATATCAGCAAACGCATGGAGGCATTATCTGCGTGGCAATCCAATAATTATTTTTTCAAATAAATAGCAAGGTGGTCCACTGGCACCAGCATCCCCGTAGTTAAATCTAGGGGGCTTTATGGCGTAGGTTAGTTAGATTTGACAATCTGCGCCCCTCTTTGGCAATAGTTGGTGGTTTTGCAAGATTTGAGCCTTTTATGGTTGGATCGATTCAGACACCAGACAGATAACAAGCCCCGCTTTTGTTATCTTTGAATGTGTATTTTTGTTATATAAGAAACATTTCCTTAAGTCTTAAGCCAAATAAAAGTCTAAAAACCACCCCGCATTGAGTTCTTTATGCTAGTATTGCCAAAAATAAAAGGTAGGCAAACATGATCAAATGCGCAAATTGCGGATTTTCAAATCCTAATGAGGATTTGTTGTTTTGTTTAGAGTGCGG
>NZ_FZLB01000121.1:0-1046 GCF_900196775.1 Helicobacter bizzozeronii | reverse complement strand
AGTAGGGTGATGCGGGGGAGTTGTTTTTAAAGTGTTTTTTGGTTTTTAATGCTTCTATATGTGCTCCGCTTCCTTAAAACTTGGTGTCTTGTATATTTTCTCATTTTTCGTATATTCCTTACTCGAACTTATTGTTACCTCCCATTTTTAACATGATTGAAGCTATTATATGCTATCCTAGTGGCACAAATCTTTACAGGGTGCTAAAGTGTGCAAGATTGTAAAAACAGCTGGTGTTGGCAGTGTCTGTGGTAGCGGCATTGGGCGTGTCTGCTTTAGTTAAAGATCATTTTTCTCCCCCAAAAAAACCAACGCCCAGAGCCTAGACCTGTAAGCGGACCAAAGCCAGCTTGGGGCTGGGATTTTAGTGGCTTTGATCGCCCTGTTCCTTAAGGAGTTGATATGCAAAAACCTAAATCTTGGTGGTCTAAAAGGTGGACTCTGCGCGCTAGGGGGCGGTATTTTGCGCTCATGAGCGTGATGTTCCCGGCAATAGGAATTAGCAGAGGTTCTATATCACTGCCAGAAAATTCCTTATGGATGTGGCTTGTAGTGTGGTGTGGGGGGTTTTTAGGGGAGGCTTGTTTTGGCAGGAGGGGGAAGTATTTTAAAACCCGCTTTGATGATTCAATTGTCCTTGCCATTGCTATTCTCTTTGGGGCAGTGCCTGTGCATTGGGCATTTGCCACTTTTTGGTGGATGCCTAATGTAATAGTGTTGGCTTTTTGTCAGATCATTCCTATGATCTTGATTATACTGGTAATCAATAAGGTAATCTCTGGGCGTTGGCAGGGATATCCGGAACACTCTTTGTGATCGTATTGGTAGGCTTTGCTAGCTCTTTGTGCTCTGTATGCTCCTTAAGGCTTAGCTCTCTCCTCGCGCACAGGAGAGAAATCTTAAAAAAACAGGGGAGATTGGATATTTGCCATGCTAATCCAGCACAAGTAAGGAGTTTTAATGGCTTACTACAAAAACCAAGAGGTCATGTTTAAACAAAGGGCAGAAAATAATATGAAACAGGGTGACTACCACTATGCCCAAAG
>NZ_FZLB01000122.1:0-2004 GCF_900196775.1 Helicobacter bizzozeronii | reverse complement strand
GGGGGGGGTGGGGGGGGGGGTAAAAACGGGGATAAGTGATAAAATGGTTTAGTGGTTTTAGTCTGTTGGTTGGGTATATGATTAATGTTTTGGATAGGGACTCCTTAAATTGAAAATGGGAGTTATGTTAGCATGAATGGGCTTATGCTCGCTAAAACCTAAGAAATCATATAATGCACCCAAAGACTTATGTTACATATTTGCTTGTTTTATTCTCTCTTGGTGCTGTGGATTTAAAGGGTTTGCCCACCAGTTGCAAAACACGGGGGGCTTGGGGGGATTAAGCCAACACGGCTTTACGCTGGATAAAGCAGTGGGCAAGACTTGCTATGAAACTTTTATTCTTGCTGTAACTTTTTAGCTAGATCCATCACTTCTTGGATTTGGGCGTTACTCAGTTTGCCCTCATGCACAAAACGCACTTTGCCCGTTTTGTCCAACACGACAATGAGACTCTCTTGCTTTTTTAAACCCCAAGCCTTTTGCACCACCCCGTCATTATCCATCACCACTTGGCTATTGGGATGCTCTCTCTTGGCTTTCTTAGTTTCCCCACGCACAAAAAGCCCCGTGCCCATCATGGCATCATCGACATTGATGATATTGGTTGTTTGGTATTTGCTCTCATCAAAATGCGCGGCAACAATGCGATCCATGAGGGGTTGATTCTCGGCTTTGACCTTTTTGCGCCCGGCAATATGCTGGATAATCCGCACTTTACCCGTTAGACTTTTGCTATTCCACACCTTGTATTGTATGGAATCCCCATTCAAAACAAGCTCGCCCCTATCCCGCACCACCACATCTGCTAAGGGCTGATTGAGGGCAATATTGCTCCCATGCGCCATGCTCAATGCCAATAACAAACTTCCAAATATCTTTTTCACAAAAACCACCTTAAAATCAGAATGGAACCATTATACTATGCATTTATAAACCTATAAAGATAGTTGGTTTCATAATGGTTATGATAGCCCCCGCTTTTAACACCCAGTTCCACACAAGACACTTAATGATTAGCCTAAGGGATAATCCAGTGGCAACACAGATACCCCTATCTCCCCAGCATGCCCCACACCAACCACACACTTCAAGCCATAGTAATCCTCTAAATCAAAACGCAGGGGCATTAATAGCTCATGGAGTTTTTGATCCAATCCACTCATGCCAACTCCCTCTTTTAAAGCGTTTTTGACTAAAAAGCGTTTAGCTTCTTGGCTAAACTCTAAGATGCTCCCTGCTTGGGCAAATTCTTCTTGAAAAGGTTTTAAACGCCGGTCTAAAAGTTCTGTAAGCATGTCTATATCCACAGGCTCAAAGAGCACTCTTATAGAAAAACGGCGTAAAAATTCGCGCTTCATGCCACATTCAATCAAATTTTCATTAGTGATTTTAGGGAGTTTTTGGTGCGATTGGTTGTTTTTCCAAAGTTTTTCAAAATGCCCTAAGACAATAAAGAGCATGTGATCGGTTTGCAAAGTGATGGTTTGTCCGCTGGCTCGACCTCCATACTCAAACGAGACAATCCCCTTTTCAATGACCTTTAACAATTCATTTTGCACCCCTTGTCTCCACTCCTTGTCATGCCAACTCCCCTGTCCTAGTTTGTCAATCTCATCTAAGACCAACACCCCTTGCTCAGCTTTTTCTATATTTTTATCCGCATTGCTATAGAGTGTAGCAAACATTTGATTGGTTTCATTGCCAATATAACCTGTAGGGGTGAAAGCAGCTGCATTGGCAATGCAATAAGGAATGTCTAAATACTTGGTTGCCATCTCAATTAAAAAAGTCTTGCCACTGCCTGAAGGTCCAATACAAATGGCATTTGCCTTTTCTAAGCCGGATTGTCCTTGAATGCGTTTGTAATGATCGCTAAAAACCAAACTCATTTGTTTTTTAGCTTGTTCTTGACCGATCACAAATTGATCCAAATACGCTTTAATGGCTTTGGGGGCGTATTTGTCTTGGGGTTTGGGCGTGATTGGGGGGGTGGATTTGGGG
>NZ_FZLB01000123.1:0-3549 GCF_900196775.1 Helicobacter bizzozeronii | reverse complement strand
GTTTGGGGGGTGGGGTTTTGTTCTGGCATGGGGGCTTTTTTGATCCTTGCTTTAAGGTTTATGTGATCTTAATTTTAAATAAATCCGTAGTATTATAACAGAAATTCTAGTAGGATAACTGAATGTTTGATGATGCCTTGCTCTCTATTTTTGATCGCATGCCTCTTATTGCCTCTTTTTTAGCGGGGCTATTGGCTTTTTTAAGCCCTTGCGTGTTACCCCTGCTCCCTGCTTATATGTCCTACATTTCCCAAAGTTCCCTAGATGAACTTAAAAGCGGTCAGTTTAACCGCTTTGCGGTGTTGGGCAAGGCTTGTTTGTTTGTGCTAGGCTTTGGGCTGATCTTTTGGCTCATTGGCGCTTCGATGGCAAAAATTATGCACAATTATTTAGCCGGTGCATGGGTGCGTTATGTCTCTGGGGGGATTGTGATCTTATTTGGGCTGCATTTTTTAGGAATCTTGCGCTTTAACTTTTTATACCGCTCCAAAAATTTTAACCTCTCCTTTGAATCCAAAAATAAATTTTTACAAGCATTAATGCCCTTTATTTTGGGGGCAGGCTTTGCTCTGGGCTGGACTCCATGCATTGGGCCCATTTTTACAAGCATTGTCATTTTAAGCGGCTCGCAACAAGTCTATGGGATGGCATTACTTATTGTGTTTATTGTGGGTTTTGGGTTGCCTTTTTTGGTGGTGGCGTTGATGGTGCAAAGAGCCTTAGAAATGCTTAAAAAAGCGCGCCGTTACGCCCATTGGTTTGAGATCGCCTCAGGGGTTGTCTTGGTGTTGATGGGCGTGTTGATTATCAGTGGCAAGATGGACGATTTGGGCGCGTTTTTATTGCAATTTTAAGGCAGTGCGATGTTGCTCCAAAATGCCAGATTAGAAAATGGGGAAATTACGAGTGTGCGGATTTTAGAGGGGGTGATCACAGAGCTTAGCCCCCAGCTTTGTGCTAACCCCCAAGAGATGGTGCTAGATTGCCAAAACAAGACTCTTTTGCCCAGTTTGATCGATTTGGGCGTGTTCTTACACAATCTCAACGCCTCCACTTATGCCCAGCTCAAGCAACAAGCCTACAAGGGCGGGGTGGGGACTTTAATGGGAATCCCTCTAGCCCCGCTTTACTCACTTACAGAACCACGCATGGAACCCTTAAGCGTGTTTGAGGATCACCAAGATAACTTAAACCCCCTAGATTATGGCGCGGTGCAAAAAGCCCTAGTCGATGGGGATTTGCTGTGTTTGCACCCGCTCAATAGCCAACAACGCCTGCAAAATTTGAGCATGCTTTGCGATCAACTCTTAGAACGCACAAAAGTTTGCCTTTACATCTACAACATTGAGGGGCAAAAACTCTTGCCCGCCCTAGATTATGCCAAGATGTTAAACTTGCCCCTTGTGTGTGGGGTGCGTGGGTATGAGGGGCGATCCAGTTTAGCCATGCTTGATGAGAGCCCCCTAGCCTATGAACTAGGCTTGCCCTCTGTGAGCCGCTTGATTCAAGTTAAAGAAGTGGGGAAATACGCTGGGCTAGCTTTACACACAAAATTAAGCGTGTTGCTAGATAGCGTGGTGGAATTAGACGCATTGCAAGTAGCCCAAGCCTTTAAATCTTTGGGCGCGCCTTTGTGGGTGCAAACCCCCTTGCACCATTTGATCCTAGATGAGAGCATTTACAAACATTACGATCCCCGTAGCAAGATTTTACCCCCCCTCAAAAGCAAAACCCACCAAGAGCAATTACAAGCCCGCTTGGATCAAATTGACATCTTAACCAGCCTGCACTACACCCACACCCCCCGGGTGCAAATCTTTGAAGATGCCCCCTTTGGGATGAATAGCATTGATCTGAGTTTTGCGCTAGCCTATACCTTCTTGATCAAGCCCCAGATCATTACGCTAGCACGGCTGGTAGAATTGATGGCGAGCAACCCAGCGCGTTTGTTGGGGCTAGATTATGGCGTGTTGGCTGTGGGTAAGCAAGCTAGATTAATGTTAGTGGATTTGGAGCAAACCTTTAAAGTTTCTAACCCGGCGAGCATTTATGAAGGGCAAATGTTGCAAGGCGTTGTGGAGTGGGTTTTACAAGGAGAGCAGATTGTCTATGCAAATCATCGGGGCTAGCTGGCTTTGGGTCTGCGATCCTAACTTTAGTATTCTCAAAGATAGCGCACTTTTAATCCAAGAGGGGCGTATTGCCCAAGTGGGGGATTATGCGCATTTGGTGGATTCACACCCTAAAGCCTTGAGCGTGTTTTACCCCCATTGTGTCCTTATGCCCGCTTTGATCAACCCCCATGTGCATTTTGAGTTTTCTAACCAGCAAAATAGCTTTGTCTATGGGAGTTTTGAGGCTTGGCTAACCAGTGTCATCCAACAACGCAATCAAGTCTTGCGCCACGCCCATAAAAGTATCCAACAAGCCATCGCTCAACAGCTCAAAAGCGGGGTGGCAAGCGTGGGGGCAATTAGCAGCTATGGGTTGGATCGCACTTTGCTCGCCAACTCCCCTCTAAGGGTGGTGTTTTTTGATGAGCTCATTGGTGCTAGCACCCCCATTGAACCCACCTTGCACGCCTTCCAAGAACGCCATGCCCTCTCTTTGCAACACAAAAGCCCCACCTTCACGCCTGCTATCGCTATCCACGCCCCCTACTCGGTGCATCCAGATTTGGCCAAAAAGGTTTTAAGTAGCATTAAAAGCCCCGTTATTTCAGCGCATTTTTTGGAATCCCAAGCCGAATTAGAATGGATCGAGCAACAAAAGGGCTGGTTTGCGCATTTTTATAAGGACATTTTGGGCGTGCCCCACCCCAAGCCTCTATATCAGAGCGTAGCGGAGTTTTTAGACCTCTTTAAAGATCAACGCCTCTTGCTTGTGCATGGGCTTTTTGCTAGTCAAGAACATTTAAGATACGCTAAGAAAACCGCCCAGCTCACTTTAATTAGTTGCCCGCGTTCCAACCGCTTATTAAGTGGGCAGATATTGGACTTAACCCCCCTTGAAAAACTGGGTATCCCTTTTAGCATTGCCACCGATGGCAAGAGTTCTAACTACAACTTAGATTTTTTAGAGGAATTACGCACCGCCCTTTTTGCTTACCAAGCCCCATTAGAGGAATTAGCCATCCAGCTTGTCTTAGGTGCAACTTGGCATGCCGCTTGGGCTCTAGGCTTGAATAATGGGAGCTTGCAAACAGGCAAACTAGCCGATTTGGCGATCTTTAACTTTAAGGGCAAGGGCACGCCTGCCGATGCGCTCCACTGGCTTTTGCACGCCCAAAAAGCCAAAGTAGTGTATGTGGGGGGGGAGTTGGCAATCTAAACCCCTCACCCCTACCCCCAAGTGCCAATCAAATCCCCCTCTTGCAAGCTTTTAGGTGATGGTTATGGGGTGTATTTTTAGTTGTGGTTTGACATACTCTCCCATAACTAAAGTTAGGGGATTCTAGCTTTAGTGGAGATCGCGGCTTCAAGTAGGATAGCTCCGTTTGGAGTCTTACATTCCCTATTCCAAAGGTTGATGCCCCAACCCCAAGGGTAT
>NZ_FZLB01000125.1:0-1340 GCF_900196775.1 Helicobacter bizzozeronii | reverse complement strand
CTCTTGGGGGGGTTTTGGGCTTGCCAAGTTTTTAAGGGGCTAGGCTTAGACTCAAAGAAGTTTTTTAGCGCATTGTTTAAGAGTTTGAGACCTTTTTGTAGCCTTGCGGGGGCTTGCAAGCCAAACTGATAAAGCCATGTTTTAAAGACTTGATAGGTGTTAGGCATCAAAGTAGCCCACGCCCATATCCCCATGCCCAACACACACACCCACACCCCCAAAGACCCGATATAGACTTTTAAGGTCCCGACCAAGATCACGCCCACCATGCCCTTTTGGAACAGCAAAGCTTGGATGCATAAGAGGGTCAAAAAGGCGATCAGGCTGGCTAACAAGTGTTCTAGGGCTTTGAGCGTAGGATTGCGCACAAGAGTTGCCACATAATAAAGATAAAAGACATTGAGATAGCCCACATAGCCAAAGTAATGGGCGTTAAAGCACGCGACTTCTTGACCTATAGCCCCCACCAGCCCGCCGCCCCCAAACCAAGTGGTTAAGAAGAGGACAAATAAGAGGGCGTAAAAGAGCCCAAACCCTATTTTAATGCCCCCTCCTCATTGCCGCACATATCCACATAGGGGCAAAATTGGCAATTCTGCCTAAAGGGGGTTTTTGCAAAATCCATCTCACAATCCAAATCCCCCAATAAGGCTTTTAAGCGTTCTTGCTTGCCCTGCAAAATCTCAAGGTCTTCTGACACAAGCGCGCCTGTTTTGAGATCGTAAAATGCGGTTTTAATCTGACCTGCTAGCCCCAAAGAGGGGGCAGCCAGTTGGTAAATGAGCAACTGGTAATCTAAGCCCTTGGGGCTGTCTAAGTCCTTATCCACGCTCACTTTGGATTTAAACTTGTAATCTAAGATGGCATACGACCCATCTACGCCTTGATCGATGCGATCGACTCGCCCATTAATTAAAACCCCCTGCCAAGAGAACGAAAAAGTTTTTTCACACGCTAGCACCTTGCCACTGGCTAACCTTTTTTGTTCCTCAGCAAAAAACGCCCCCATTTTCTCCAAACTCAGCTTGACATTTAAATGTTCTAATGGGCTTAGATTTTCTAGGCGTTGCTGGAGGTAGTTTTGCATGTGCGCTTGGGTGATGGGGGTTGTGGGGTGGGTGCTGTAGTGCTGGTATAAAATCTCATGGAAGAATGTTCCCATGTTGAAACCCTCTGTGGGCGTGGGCGCATAATTTTTGATGTATTTGAGGTAGAAACGGCGTTTGCATGCGCTCAAGTCGTTGAACTTGGTCGCACTCCATGTAAAACCAGCAGGGATGGTGGTGGTGATCTTCTCCTCTTGGTAATGGCGTGTGCGGGGGGTGGGGAAGAGCTTGAAG
>NZ_FZLB01000126.1:0-1439 GCF_900196775.1 Helicobacter bizzozeronii | reverse complement strand
GGATAGTGGGGACGGGGTAGGTCTTGGGGGGTTGATAATTATTGTAGGCTGTGGCAGCACTGGTCGCCTTGGTAATACTTGTTGTTGCAGGTGTTATAGCCGTGCTAATCTGTTGTTCTACACTTTTCATTGCCTGATCTGAAAAACCAAAATACCCGACAAAGATGGATTTAGCCCAACTTGTACTAGGACCACACATGGTGTTTGTTGTGCCATTGTTTAGTGGAAAATCCGAACCGGCAAATCGCGCCTTAAAGCACTCATTAACATTGGGAGAAGCCATTGGACCTTTAGAATAAGAAGCCCCATCTGGCACCGTGCTCATGATCCAAACTGGATTAGAGTTAAACGCTTGGAGCATGTTTGAAGTGGCTTGTTGGTAAGCTTTGAGCAAATCTGTGGCACCAGACAAATTACCCGCATTGAGATATCCTTCCATGGCCGTGTAGATTTTAGACTGGCTGGTAAAATTGCCCTCAAACCCCGCTCCACCCACATAGGAATTCAAGTAGGTAAAAAATTGGTGCATGTATTTTTGCATGTCTGATTCAGAGGGTAAAGCCCCACAATATTTCCATGATGGAGAATTTGGATCGTTCCCATTCCCAACCGCACAATTGGAGTTAGCAAGGAAATGGATATTGGCTTGCAATTCCTTGACATTAAACAAAGTATTCCACATATCGTAGGTGGTGATCCCTAGCTTTTTAAGCTCTTGGGGCACGCTTGCTGGCGATCCCAGTATGCTACAATTCTTCGAAATCGTACCCGAATACCCCGGGATAGATTGCACAATCTGTATAAAGGTGCAATTCCAAGCATTATCAACATAATATGGGTATTTTTTTCCCTTGTAGGTGTATCCGCCTTGACTGGCATTATCTGCCACATAAAGCTCACCATTGGCATAATCCACCCATGTATTGTGGAAAGCTTCACCCAAAATCTTAGAAACCCCCACCACTTGATCAAGGGCTTGTGTAACAGCTTGGGTTTTGGCTTGAAGGAGTGTTTTAACTTTCTCTAACTCTTGCGAGGCGATTTTTTGATTGGTCTCGCTAATTTTTTGTATATCCTGACTGGTTATGCTGATGATCTTATTGATTTCATTGCCTAGGGCTTGCAGAGCGATTATGGTTTGTTGGGGCGTGAGATTGGTAACATCATTAGTGATTTGGGTGGGAGTGGCGGAGGCACTGATTTTATTCAAAGGGGCGGGGAGGGGGAGGGGGGTATAGGTGGTGATGCCTAAATTCTTGAATGTTGTCTCAATCTTGGTGTTAAAATTATTGAAATAATTGATAGCATCTATTAGGATTTGTTGGTTTTCTTTTGTGTAGTTGCCCACTGCTTTTTCATAGGTTGTGAATGCGGCTTGTGCTTTGGTGGTGATAGTGTTGTTTTCGTTCTTGTATGTTTGAACAATATTATTCAGGTAT